>NZ_JBEOOU010000006.1:0-184124 GCF_040309405.1 Psychrobacter sp. W2-37-MNA-CIBAN-0211 | reverse complement strand
CTCAGGAGTGTAGGTTTGTCTTTTCATTGTCGTATTCTCTCAGAATATTAAGTCTCCGACAATCCCGGGGCGGTTCAAACAGTTACAAAGCCAAGAAACCTCGCAAGCCGATGACGTACAATTAAATGGTATTGCTAAATATAACGCTGATAAATCATTTATTATTTCTACAAGCCAAGCATTTGCTAGTTATATATGGAGTATGGACACTGAAAAGGCGATTAGAACGGGTGACATGGTGCAGCAAGTAAGACACGTTATGCACAATGTAGCACCTAAATTGTTACCTGATGACAAAGCTATAAGAGAATGGCTATCAGGTATTGCACCAGACTATGCAAAGAAAGCGGGTAAAACTCCAAAAGATGCCCCTAGTGAAATATCCCTAATCATGAAAAAGTAATGTCCCTAAACGCGTAAAATTCCTGTTTATGTCAATAAACACGGTGTACAGGGAATTTTCTTAGTCCGCCTCACCTCATAAAGTAGTAACCACTGGACGTTACATAACGTAGCGTCATTTAGTGGAGCTGCACACGATGACACACCCCACCCAAAACACGCCAGTAATTCCTTTTACTGATAACACCCCTCACGATACCGAATCAACTACTGCAAACAGTCCAGCTATGCAACTGCCTACTACGGGCATGGGTAGAGCTAAGGACATTTTGCCGTTCCTACCTTTTAGCAAAACCACCTTGTTTGAATGGTCAAAAGATGGACGTTTTCCAGCTGGCAGAAAGTTATCACCAACGATGACCGCATGGAGCTATGCCGAAGTACATCATTGGCTTAACAGCCACACCTCAACCACTAGCGAGGTGTGATCATGCTTATTATTTCAAACAGTAACATAGGTATGAAAGACGGGCTTTACTCGCTCAATGATCTACACAGAGCGAGTGGCGGACTTAAACGACATCAACCAAGTAACTTTATTCGTAGAAAACAGACTCAAGAATTAATAACTGAAATAAAGACGGAAAACTCTAGCTCCTCAGAAATGAGGATCTTAGAGCCAGTAAGGGTTGTAGAGGGTGTTCAGTTAGACGGAGCACCACAAGGTACATTTGTATGCCATGAGCTTGTCTATAGTTACGCAATGTGGATAAATCCACGTTTTCAATTATTAGTGATACGTGCTTTTGACTCGATGACGAGCCAGCAAAATACACTTAGTCAGCAATTCAATGAACTGTGCAGAGAGTACAACACAGTAAATAACAACTTGAGTCGCGCAGGGCGTTTCCTAAACATTGGTGGTAAACAGATTAAGCCACAAATAAAGCAAGACATTGATAGCACGCTGAAACAGATGCAACCTAGCCTTGAACTTGTAGGAGGTGCTGACAGTGAAAAATGATAGTGAATTTCTAGAACCGCGCCTAGTGGCAGTAGATAGCTATTACTTGTCTATCATCAATGACCGCATACAAGACCTATCAAACGATGCAGAAAGCCTAGCAATGGCGCTTAGTGCGATCAGTACCGATGATGACACAAGTAAGGGCGTGATAGTCGCTGTAAGGTCTGCCTTACTCGCTAACAGTGAACTAGCAACCATTTTGAGCAAACAAATGGACGGACTTATCTTATTGCCTAAGCTGGAGGTAACAGACCATGAGTGATAACCATACCAAACCCAATCTAGCAGCTCACCACGGGCAGCACAGCGACAGCCAGCCTCACAAACGTAGCTTACTACTTAGATTTATTATTTTTATGGCATGGGTGGCAGGTATTGGCTTGCTACTGTCACTAATCGCGTGCCAGCCAGTACAACCAAAACCGATTGCAACCAATACCAACAATGGTTACTATATAGACCTCTCAAAACTTACTAGCGGACAAGCCAGCCGTGACATCTTGGCTTTTTTTGTGCCTGTCATTGGTATGGACTCTCAATCCTCAACCAAACAAACAGACACAGCCCCACAAGGGGGCAAACCATCATATCTATAGCAAATCACTTGCTAACCGACTATGACGGGTTGACGTTGCAAAATAAAATAGCCGAAAGGCGAATATGCAGGGCGGTTTCTAGTAAGACCGAGAGTAAGACCCGTCACCCTATATCTTTACTGTATAGCGTGGCATTAACTCAAAACTTACTAGGAGCTATCCATCATGGGTAATTCAATCCGTACGACCTCACACACCCAAACCACTACCAACAGCACACCAGCCACATTCAAGGCAGGTGACAGCGTGCTATGCCCGTCATTGAGCCTTATCCCGTTTGTACTTCATAATGACCCATACGGCAAGCGCAAACTATTGGCACTTACTCACGATGACAGCCACTTGTACTATGACAAGCAGGGCTATTTTGTCCCAGCATGTGATAAACAAACAGGCGATTATCAGCCGTCACTATTTCATGACACGCCAGCAAACCGCCAAGCGATAGCCACGCTATACAGTGGCAGCCAAACCAACCAACGCACAGTAATAGACACCACCGAAGCAGACGATGACGAAGTGATCTTAATATCTGCCTTTGAGCTATCAGATATTGTCTGTGACATTGAAAGTGCTGCTACTGTCATAAGCGACATGGGCAAGCTGTTAGCACTCATTCACTACGAAAAAATAGATACTAACACCGCTATATCAATGGCGCGATTGACACATGATGCCACTGTAACGTGGGACGACTTATTACAAAGACAGGTAAGCTCAATCAAAGAAACCCTAGCAATAGCAATGACTCGTTACGGCAAGGAGGGTAAATAGTGAAAACCTACCCACCAAAGCAGAGCCGTAAGCACGCCAAGCGCAAAAGCTACTACAAGAAGTACAGAGCCACGCGCCAGCCAAACCAGTCACAAGCAAGGGGGACTAGATGACCACCACACCACAAACGATAGACAATAAAAAAGCCCATGCGGACAACACGGGCGCTCATACTCTCTTACAAGATTGCAAGCCACCTACAGAGGAACAGCTGGCAAACGATCCATTTTTAATCAAACTCAATGACATGCTAGAACCTGAACGGCTGCTATTTGTTACAGGTGACACCACTATATATTATGGTGAACAAATTGGCAAAACCGAACCAACAGCCAACATCATAGGCTTAGCATTGACCGATAAACCAGGCGATATAGTAGGCGCGGTATTCTACACACCAAACAGCAAAGTAAAGCCCATTGTCATTGATCCTACAGGGTATGGCGCTATCGTCATTGGTGACACTAACAAAGCCTATGAGGTGATAGCCTTTAATGATCTAGATGATGGTATCGAGGTTTACAGCTACCTGATGAGCAGTGATAAAACAATCATTGTTAGCCCTCAAAAAACCAAGCAATGCCTTAAAAAGATGGTGCAGCACTGGAGCAGCGGATCACAGGTTACCGTACCTATGACGCTTGATGGTAAGGGCTTAATCAACCTATTAGCAGGTGTAAAGGCGCGAGCATTGGTTACAGTGGCTCATATCGTCACCATGCTGCATGCTGCAAGCTGACAGCTATTAAGCAATACTGGCAGCCGATGATACCAAGCTAATCAACTTACAAGATACTGCCTATTATCCTGAATGGCGCGATGATCCCCAGCTGAATGAACCAATGATCTATAGTGATGGGCGTTTTGAACTCTATCACGATGGGTTGTTTTTCGTGAAGTATAACGATTATGACCCAGCAAACATTACTTTCAAGTCTAAGGCGTTTGTTTGTTCACCGATAGAGGTTATCGCTAAGACACGGGACACAAGTAGCGGTACATGGGGGCGGTTACCGCAGTGGCGTGATGATGACAGCGTATTGCATCAATGGTCAATGCCTTTATCACTACTACAAGGCGATGCCCGTGAATACCGCCGTGAGCTGGCTAGTCAAGGCTTGAATATTACCACCAACCCCAAACAGCGCAGCTACTTAGACACCTATATTCAAAACTACCCTATTCACAAACGGGCGTTATGCGTGGATGAGTTAGGCTGGCACTATAAGCAATATATATTACCTGACAGAGCCATAGGCAGTGATGGTAAACAGCTTATCGTCTATCAGTCTGCAAATAGCATTAACAGCACCCTAACCCAGCAAGGAGAGCTAGCACAGTGGCGTGATAAATTGTGCAAACCACTAGCAGAACAAAGCCGTTTTGTTTTCTCGATTGCTTGCGCGTTCGCTGGTCAATTACTCGAGCTATTGGAGTATGACGGGGGCGGTTTTCACCTCTTAGGCTCATCAAGCATGGGCAAGTCATTATCGCTTAAATTGGCTGCTAGTGTATGGGGCAACCCTGACAGGTACGTTAAGACATGGCGCAGCACTGACAACGCGCTAGAAGGCACAGCAAGCGAGCACAATGACAGTTTTCTACCACTTGATGAGATCAGCGAATGTGATCCCAAAATAGTAGGTAAAACCGTTTACATGCTGGCGAATGGTCAAGGTAAAGGGCGCAGCACCACCACTGGACACAATCGCATAGCCAAAACATGGCGCATTATCTTTTTGTCCAATGGTGAGGAGTCGCTACAGAACTTTATGGCGCAAGCAGGACAGAAAACCAATGCAGGTATTGAGGTTCGAGTAGCGCATATAGAGGCTGATGCTGGCAAAGGCTTAAAGACCTTTGATAGTTTGGTACTGGCAAAAACAAGCGAAGCACAAGCCGATAGGATAAAAGAGCTGTCACACGCTTACTATGGATCAGCTGGCATTGCATGGCTAGAACATATCACCAGTGACAAAGCAGCGACCACCGCCAACGCTGGGCAACTTGTCAGTGACTTTATGAACCAGTACAGCGACCTGACAGCACAGGCGCATAGAGTAGCTAAACGGTTCGCTATCGTGGCTGCTGCTGGTGAGATAGCAACACAGGCAGGTATAACAGGGTGGCAAGCAGGACAAGCAACCACAGCCGTTATGACGTGCCTTGATAATTGGCTTGATAACTACGGGCGTGATGGTGAGCATGAGCAGCGCCAAATCATAGATCATATTAAGGCGTTTATTGAACAGCACGGATCAAGTCGCTTTCAACCTTGTCACATTCACACATACCAAGATTTTGAGCCTAAAATCAATAACCGCGTTGGCTATCACAATTACGACACAGGGGAATATTATTTCTCTACCAGTACGTTTGATGATGTGTGTTCACCATTTAGCAAAAGCAAAGTACTACAAGTGTTAGATGAAGCTGGATTGTTGAATGTGACTGAGAGTAACCGTAAAACGTGCAAAGTCGCTTTACCATTCAAAAAGAACCGCCAGCGTGTTTATGCGGTCAAAAGTGAGGTATTAAGTTGTGAAACTACAAAAAGCACTGGGACAGCTGGGACAACTCATACACCGCAAGGGATAGAACCTGTCCCAAGCATTAAAACACCACTGGGACAGCTGGGACAAAATAGCTCAATTTGTTAATCTGTCCCAAGTGTCCCAAGCAAAAAAGTAGATGCAGACAAAAATAATCTAAGGTGGGCGTTTAGCGTCTGCCTTTTTTTGTGCTTGATGTTTATAAATGTTTATCGTGAGATCAGTTTGAGCACCGGCAGCATGTTAATAAATGTTAAGGTTTAAAATTAAATAATTGGTACTCATTAGACAGACAAACCTTTTTTATAGTGTAAAGATACCCTAAGGTTTCCCCTAGGTTTTCGGACATCTTAGAACCTGACAAAACCCAACATTCAAAATGAAAATACGAAGTAGTGAACCTGTCAAAACCGTACATTCAAAATCAATTTGCACCACCTTGCATGTTGTCATTTGTTAACATTGTCAGCACTGACTACCCCAAGATCACCACAAGGCTAGAACCTGTCAAAACCTGTTATTGCTGACAAATGCTAACATTGAGAACCTAATAAAACCTGAACCCTCACATAGTAAAACCTCATAAAACCTCACATTCAAAACCAAATCACACACCGCGCAATGCTGGAATAGATACCCCTAAGTTTGGGGTTATTTAGTTTTCGGAGTCCATAAAAGGGGCAATTTTCGGACATCGTAAGCAGGGTTAAAAAAGAGTTTATGGAACAGTACGCACACGCGCGAAGCAAGCACTAATTACAGGGGACTTTTGCGAACAGTACGCGCATGTACAAAGGAGTTTTTAGAGTCCATAAAAAGGGGTAGTTTTGCGACAAGTAACGAGGGAGGTTATTACACACGTTAGGGTTATGGACACAGTACGCACACAGGTGCAGCTTATACCAATGCTGGCTAGTTTTCGGACATCTTAGAGGGTAATTAAAATAATACTTGGAATCCATAAAATGGGACTTTTTGCGAGTCCATAAAAAGAGCATGAAATAAGTAAGCGATATCAATTATAAACAATATGCTTTCAACAGTAGATGATAAAATGTTCTATCGCTTAAACAATGAGGTGTTATCTTGCTAAGTAAGTTGCTAATAGTACTATTTCTTGGGTTTTCATCAATGACAGTTTTAGCAGATGAAAAAAATCAAGATTTGTGCGTAAGTTTTAATGATGCGTCACACTTAGGCTCAAATAGCTATCGCAGTAAAATTATCTACAACGAGAATTACGATGCATTTCCTTACGCAACCAAAATAGGCAACAGTATTGTCGGTATTTTTAGCACTGGTACTGCGCACGCAAAATCAGATAAACAGGTTATGTTTAGATCAGATGACGGCGGTGACACATTTAGACTCAAAGACTTTTTTATCAATGACGACCAAACTTATGATTTTAGCCTAATAGCTGATTTACTAAGCGAGGGGAAATCGGTTGATTTGAAAGTTTGGAACTTGAGAAAAAATGCAGGTTTAGTTAAAGCAACAACTACGAGTAAAGCTGATGGGTATTCTATCTGGTCAACACCTAAGAATGCAGGGGCTAGGCTCTATCGTACTGGTTATAACGCTAAAACTTGGCAAACCGCGTTGCTTGAGTCATTAGATGGTGGTATTACATGGAGATTTAAGAGTGTCATAGCTCCCGCGACAGCAGGTAGGCAGTTTAGTGAGGCTGACATTGTCAACACACATTCAAACAACTGGATTGCTTATATTCGTGAAGATAAGGGCAAGAGTAATAATCTTTATAGCTCAATTTCTACCAATAATGGTAATACGTGGTCAATTCCTACAGCTTTAGACCCTAAGCTTATCAATGGCCGTCAACCAAATTTGACTAAACTAGATGATGGATCGATGATTCTAATCACAGGTGATCGAACAGGCAAATCAGGTTACGCAGGTGGATCAGGCGATATAGTTTATGGCAACGATACGACAGGTATAACCATCTTTAGAAGTACAGACAATGGCAAAACATGGTCAATTAGAAAAAGAGTAAGCCCAATTTATAGTACTGATGGTGGTCAGCCTTTTGTGGTTGATTTGGGCAGAGGAAAAATATTTATCGTATGGTATGCACGCAAGACAACAAAGGGTAAGCCATCAATTAATAGCTGCACTATTGATATTAATAACTTGTGAAAAGGAATAGAAAAAGCAAGATTGTCGTGAAAGTGAGTATAAATTGATACACAAGTTATTCTAACCTTGGCAAGTTTGAGATAGTTTTTGATGTCCATAAAAAGAGCACGAAATAATTAAGCTAAGATAGGACAAAGTAAAATCACCTAATGATTTAGATAACATTTAGAGATAGCGACCATGCGCACATTGAGCGACTATATACATCTAAGCATTAAAGCCTACCGTAACAGCTACAAAGCCCACAGCATGGCAATGAGCTCAAGGTATACCGCTATAACATCGAGCTATTAAAGACTCAATGTAACTATGGCGGTTATCGGTACTGGTGGGCGTGGTGCCCATCGTGTAGGCATTACATAGGCACCCAAACATAGCTATAGTGTTTAGAGCGATTTAACCCCATGCAAGAAATTTGCAAGTAAGAAATAATATTTCTAAGTTGCTAGCACTTTCAGCAGAACTTTAATAATACAATCAATTACAAAATAATCTTTAGTTGATAAGGTAGGCACTGAATAACAGAAAAATAAAAAACGATTGTTGGTATTATGGTTGGTATCGTCTATTTTAAAAATACTAATATGTTTTATTATCAAATACTTATACTTATACTTATACTTATAGTTTAGTTTCCGCCATCCCCACCAAATATTTTAAATAAAGTCAGTCACTTAGGTGGCTGGCTTTTTTTATGGCAATTTTTTTGTTATTAGCTTTCCTGATTAGCATATATAAGCTTAACCATATCAACTATAGATAATAGTTACTTGGATGAGTTTAATTGATTCGGTGTAATGGACATTTTTCATGCTGGCTCAGATTTTAAATCTATATACCGTCTCACTATTACCAACCGCACACGCAGTTTTACATTTCCTGTCTTAAAAAATAGCCCTCTATCTTATAGGATACATTAACAAAGCACGACCTACCAAGCATGCAAATGAATGCTGGGTGATGGTCATAAAGTCAGGCGTGCTAACGCATATTATAATTGAGGTCAGGGATATATCCATGTTTGATATCAAATCATTTTTTAAAAGAGAAGTAGAGAAAAAACTCATCAATGTAGACGATTATATTTTTATGCCTGAGCGAGTAGAGATGGAGCTGGAGGACGGATTATTAAATTGTGTACTCAACAGTGATGGTCGAGTCGATATTTTTTATAGTAAGCAAGGCGTGACAGAGGTCAGCTCGGCATCGCGTAAGCATCCCTTTACGGCATTCGAAACCGAACTATATCATGGTGTTTATGATGACGTTATTAATGATTTGATCAAAGAAGTAGACAAGATTATCGATGGCTCTTCTAAGTATTTTAGTAGCAGTAAAATACTGCCTTTTACAGCAGCTCTGTCACAGAGTCCAGTTGACAAAAACAAGTAATAAGCTGAGAAGAGTGGATGGTACAAAGGCTCAGCAACAAAAAGGGTGCGTTATTTATAACGCACCCTTTTTGTTGTTTTGTATTCTCAACGAACATTACTTTGATGCTTTAAATATCTGTAGCACTTAACGATACTTATATTTTCATCCCGACGGCTTTATTTGCAGCAGCTAAAGCAGCGACTTTGGTGATAGGACGAGATTGACTGCCTTCAACCAAGTGATTGGTCTTCGTCTGAGTGTACAGCCCTTTGGCAAAGCGAGTACTGTCATCGCGCTTAGTCAGCGTGTCGGTATAATACCAGTCGCACTGGCAGGCCTGCTCGGTGATGTCGAGTAGCATATATCCATGATCGGTTTGATTGTTAAACTTCTGATGGGGATTAGCCTCTGCTCCATTGTTATTTTCAGGGAAGGCAAGGGACGTCAGAGCAGGGCAAACGAACTCGACAGCCAGCGACCCTGCACCAGTATTTGGGTTGTAGCTGCTAGCATCGAATGGGTTTTTACAGACATCAAAAGCGAAGGAAGCATGGTAATCGCCAGTCAGCACGACGGTGTTATCGATATTGTTGTCTTCAATAAAATTGAGCAGACGATCGCGCGCACTGGCGTAGCCATTCCAAATATCTCCGGAGTTGGTCGCAGATGCACCTTTGAACGGCGCTAAAATGACTTGTTGTCCCAGTATTTGCCATGTCGCATCGCGGCGCTTTCCCTCTAGCATATTTAGATAGAGCCAGTTTTCTTGCTCAAGTCCTAGCAGTTGGCGCTCAGGCTCATTACTGGCTGTCGCATCTAGCTTTTCACGGCCAAATATACGCGTGTCTAGCATATTTAGATCAAACAACTTACCAAACTCAAAGCGTCGATAAATCCGCAGCTGACTGTCGAGCTCGTTGCTGCTATCGTCACGGATAGGCATCCACTCGTGATAGGCGCGAACCGCTGACATTTTGCGCTCTATATAGCTGCCTTTACTATCAGTATGGAACCGAGCACCATCCTTCCATGAGTTGTCTGCAATCTCATGATCATCCCAAACGGCGATAAAGGGATGTTGGCGATGACATTCTTGCAAGTCAATATCAGTGCGATAGCAGGCATAGCGACGGCGATAATCTTCTAAGCTAATGATTTCATTCTTTGGGTCTATCGGACGCTCTTCTATCAAGGATTGATCGCGATAAAAGCCCTCTGGATACTCATAAATATAGTCACCCAAATGCAATACGGCTGATATATCTGCTTGTTTAGCGATATCTGCATAGCCATTAAAATAGCCATAACCATAATTAGAGCAGGAAACCACTGCTAAGCGCACGCGATCTACTTCGCTGGCTGGCAAGTTTGCATTGGGTATCGTGCGCGTGCGACCGATAGGGGATGTATAGCCTAAAGCTTCAAAAGCGTAATAGTAAGTGGTATTAGGTTGGGGAAGCTTTGGGTCGACTTTGACCGTAAAGTCAGACTCTGAGGTGGCCAATGCTCTGCCGCTAGCGACAATGTTTTTGAGCTCTGGATCTGTCGCGATGACATATCCGACTGGAATGCTAGTGGCACTGATACTGCCGTCATTGGTAATTCGTGTCCACAGTATCACTCGATCATGCCAAGGGTCACCGCTGGCGATTCCATGTACGAAAGGTGCTGCACCTTGATAACCTAAATCGTCTACCTTATCTAAGGTATTCGAATTGGTGGAGTCATCGTCTGATGAGCAAGCACTTAGCTGGGTCAACAAAGTACCTGCTACGGTCACCTGACCGCCTAGTTTTATAAACTCACGTCTTTTCATCTATCATCCTTGATATAAAGTGAATTTCATTTACACCTAATTTATACGAGTAGGCTTGGTTAAGCAATCGCTAACCCAGCTTATGTTCACTCTAAAAATACAAAGCGTTTTAATTTATTTGGCGAAATTTGCATAACACGTTTGTAGAGATTTGGCGACGACTCTAGTAACCAACTGTGTGCGATACTGTGTATCTATCGCCGCATTACCTAATTCAACGATGGTCACTTGCTGCGGGGCTTGCTCACTGACACAGCCACAGACATTGCTTTTTATGGCTTCTTCTTGCGTTTCAGTCATGGCTACACTGGCAATGCGCCAAGCACTTTGATTTTCAATCTGACTACGGCACTGATTATCAACCGCGGCTTTAAATACGTTCATACCGATATTATTTGCTGTGCCAATCGCATTGCCAGCATTAGTATTCATACCGTCAGTCGTTGTGCAACCTGCTATGGCAAAAGTAGCGAGCATAGCTGTTGAGATTAAGATTTTTTTCATGGGTTAGTCCTTTAAAGTGTCGGTGCCATCTAAAACTGTATATTATCAGCAAAACCTAATAATGACACCATTAACCAACTGGCTTATTTTAACTTCCAATTATATGGTTCATAAAAAAGCCAGCTAAGTAGTTACTTAACTGGCTTGATATAGATGTAAACGAGATTGCTCAATTTGTCTTAGACATTCTTACCGTGTTGCTTTTGCTGAATGTCTTTTGCCAATTTGTAGCACTCTTCGATATGATCATTCGCGATTTTTTTGAAAATCATATAGCCCATCGTAGCAGCAACCATTTGGCCACCTAACGGGATGAATTTCGTCACTTGCTTGGCAGCGATACGACCGCCGAAGCCTTGTACGGTCTTTTTGACGATACCGCGCGTCGCCATTAATCCTGCAAAATCGACAGTACGATCTTTTAGAGCGCCCCAATGAATCGCGCGTGACTCTAGGTCAACTGCTGATTGACGTCCTTCAATCAAGCCAAAGCGTTCACTGATTTCTGGCAATAGCTGAGTAAGCATGCCCGCATCCACAGCGACATCAAAAAATGGCACAGGAATGATGGCGACACCGGCAGAATATTTGGCGCGTTTTTTGACCAGCTTTTGGCACTCTTTTTTGACTGTTTCCAAATCTAAGCTAGGATCGATGGTATTTGGTAGTTTTTCAGCGGTTGGTGTGGTTTTCATAACGCATCCTCATAAATAGTTAAAATAAAAAAATCAGATTAAAAATCTCAATAGATAGCAAGTCTCTCAGTTGGTTACTATTTTATGGATTTATAAGAGGCATACAATCATTGCTTTGTAGCAAAATGCAGAAAAATACGGTCACTATGCACCGTTTTTGTAAATGCGCAGTTATGTGCGCTAGGCAGGTAAGCATGGATAACTTGTTTTATGCAGGCAGTAAAGTATGATTTATTACAATGTAATGCAATCAAAAACGATATACCGAGGCATTATAAATTACCATTGTGACCCTCTGCTAAAGCCAGTAGAATAGCCTCATGCTAAATTTAACCCCCCGTTATACCAGCACTCGCATCGACGAGTTGCCCACCGCGTTGCAACCACTTGCCGCCCAATCATTAACGCTCGCTCGCTTATATGCAGCTCGCGGTATTACCCAGCCCGATGAGCTTGAGACTGGCCTGTCAGGTCTGTTGCCCGCAGAGATGCTGCATGGCGTCACAGAAGCAGTGCGTCTATTAGACGTTGCCATCGATGACGGTCAGCGTATCCTTATCGTGGGCGATTTTGACTGTGATGGCGCGACCAGTACCGCGCTGATGATGCGTGCACTCAAAAAAATGGGCGCAGTTGTCGACTTCCTAGTACCAGATCGCTTTAAATACGGCTATGGTTTGACGCCAGAGATTGTCGAATTAGGCATTAAGACGTATCAGCCAGAGTTGATTGTCACGGTAGACAACGGTATATCAAGTCATGAAGGCGTGGCACGTGCGCAGGCCGACGGCATCACTGTGATCATTACGGATCATCATCTGACTACCAAAGAGACACCACCTGCTGAAGCGGTGGTCAATCCCAACCAGCTCGACTGCAACTTTACCAGCAAAGCGCTCGTAGGGGTCGGCGTGGCATTTTATGTGCTCGGACGCTTAGCTAAGCTGCGCCGTGAAGCCGATAAATCTACCGTGCAAGTCAGTCAGTATTTGGATTTGGTGGCGCTTGGGACGATTGCAGACGTTGGTGTACTGGATAAAAATAATCGCATCTTAGTGCATCATGGACTGGCGGCTATCCAGCAAGGACGCTGCTGTCTGGGTATATTGGCATTGCTTGAGCAAGCGGGCCGTGATCCCCAAAAGATGCAGGCGCAAGATTTTGGTTTTGTATTAGGACCTCGTATCAATGCTGCCGGACGTATGGACAATATGCGCATCGGTATCGAGTGTCTATTGACCGAAGACTGGAGTACGGCGCAGCGCTTGGCGCAAGAGCTTGAGCAGCTAAACCGTACCCGTCGTCACGTAGAAGGTGAGATGCGCGCGCAAGCGGATAGCATCGTACAAGCATTAGCTGCTACTAATAACGATAATGATGCTGACGAAAGCGGCGATACTATTATTCAGCATAACACTGAGAGACAGGCTGTTAATAATCAAGATCGCAGCATTATTTTGTATCAAGATGACTGGCATCAAGGTGTTATCGGTATCGTCGCTGGACGTTTAAAAGAAAGTCATTATTTGCCCAGTATCGTTTTTGCGCCAGCAGATACAGAGCGTACAGGTGACGACGATGCCATTAAAGGTTCTGCGCGGTCTATCGCTGGCGTGCATATTCGTGATGCGATTGAACAAGTTGCTGAACGCTATCCTGACTTAATCAGCCATTTTGGTGGTCATGCGATGGCAGCAGGTCTGACCTTGAAGCGTCGTAACTTTGAGGCATTTGCCACAGCGTTTAATGACGTCATGGCAGAGATGGAGGATGACGTATTTGCAGAGCAGAAGTTCACTGATGGAGCGTTGCAGGCGAGCGACTTTAGCTTATGGTTCGCTGAGCATTTGGCCAATGCCAGTATTTGGGGTCATGGCTTTGCACCGCCGATATTTGATGGGGTATTCGAAGTATTAAGCTTTAAGGTATTAAAAGACAAGCACCTTAAACTATCACTGCGTTATCCTGATGTGCAGTATCCGATTGAAGCGATTTATTTTAACTTCGATAGCGAGGCATGGGACTATCGTGCCGAAAAAGTGCACGTGTTATTTCAATTGGATATTAATGAATGGAATGGCAAACAAAGTCTGCAACTGATGGTAAGGGACTTAGCAGTCGTTAACGAATAAGGATGTTACCTTATTCTAAGGCTACGAAAAAACAATGATAAGGCGTCAACTGTGTTTAAGGTTGACGCTTTTTTAATATTGGCATTGTAGGGTTTAATACTTCCATTCAAGAGCAGGGAATTGCCAATCGTAGCGAATGGCGAGCATTCTTAACGTAAAAATCGTAGTCATGGCAGAGATGTCAGCAATCCAATCCGCCACGCCTAAATTGTGCAGGGCAAAGTATAGAATGCCGCCTGTTAAGGCTGCGGTGATATAAATCTCTTGCTGTAGCACCAGCGGAATCTCATTGCAGATCATATCGCGGATAATACCGCCGACAATAATAGTAATCACCCCAAGTAATAAGGCCACAGGCACATTGGCACCCATACTATCGGCAACCTTGATACCAATCAAGGTAAAGGCAGACAGACCAATGGTGTCGGAGAGCTTGAGAAATCTATCGACGCGTCTTGAATTAGGACGAAAAAATATTTGTGTCGCTAATGAGCAGAAGGTGATGACGGTCAAGTAGCTCATATCCACCATCCAAAACAGTGGATGACGATCCAAAATTACATCACGGACGGTGCCGCCGCCGATAGCGGTCACGATTGATACCAACAAGCAGCCAAAAACGTCAAATTTTTTATGTTTTGCTAAGATAGTCCCTGAGATACTACAAGCCACAATGCCGATCATGTCAAACAAGTAGAGCAAAGAACGCGGGTCGAACGTCGTGATCAGTACCGTAGGGTCCAATGCGATAGCCAACATGTGCGAATCTCAGTAAGTTTTTATGATGCTTGGCTAAGCATTATAAGCGAATATAAGAGAGGTTGCTTTTTAAACAATCCAAATCCGTCTTATTTAACCAAGCGAATAGAAGGCAGGTGCCAATCAAAGCGCAACGCTAACATTCGCACTGCAAAGATAACGCCCAGCATAACAAATTCATTCAATCCGGCATCCATACCCAAACTGTCAAGCAGCAAATAAGTGACCGAGCCTACAATACTAGCAGAGATATAAATCTCGCGCTGGAGCACCAGCGGTATCTCATTACAAATAATATCACGTAGCATACCGCCAATAATGGCTGTCCAAACACCCATCATAATGGCAATCACGGGCGACATATCTTGGGTCAATGCTATTTTAAAACCAATAACGCTAAAGGCGGCTAGTCCAATGGCATCAAAGAGTTTGAGGGCGTTATCAATCTTGTGATACAGATGAAAAAATATCTGTAGGATAAGGGAGGTGACGGTGATGACAACCACATAGTTAAGATCGGTCATCCAAAATAGCGGATGGCGATCTAGCGCCATATCGCGTAGCGTACCACCGCCAATGGCATTGACCATCGAAACTAAGATGCAGCCAGCAATATCGAAGCCTTTATGTTGGGCGAGCAAAGTACCGGCGATAGCACAAGCAATCACACCAACCATATCGAGTAAATACAGCAGAATATCAGGAAAAATAAAATTATTCATCATAGCGTTATTTGGTCTCACCCATCTTTGGCAAACAGTACCAGTCCCAACATAATCAGCCCAATACCGACCAACCCCAATGTGGAAGGTATCTCGTTGTTGAGCAATAATATACCGCCTATCAAGGCAAATATCACCTCGCTGGCTTGAGTAGAATCAACGCCCGCAACCTCACTTGAGGTAACCGCTTGCTCACGTGCATACAAAAATATGGTGGTCGCTGCCACACCCGCCAATAGAGCAACGAGCAACGTATTAAATATTTGTGAGACTTGTGGTTGATCAGGGCGCACTATAATGCCTAAAAACATCCAAAAGGGCAAACTCCCGAGCGTCATTAGCCATACTTTATTAAAGGCATTTTGCAGCAGCGTGGTTTCGATAGAGGGAATACGAGCAATTAGGTTTTGTAAGGATGATGTTGCCGTCTCACTTTTATATGTATTATCGATATCGGTAGCATCATATGTGGCAGCTGGTAAATCATAGGCTTCAGATATAAGTGGCTCATTATTATTGAGATTGTCTCGTTTAGCCTTTAACGCCGCTGATTCTTGTAGATGAGTATTACGCTGGCGAGCATTATGAGACGCTTGCCAAACCAATTGATTGCCAATGGGATAGCTAAAAGCGGCGATGAGAGCAGGTAATGCGCCATAGAGCAGCATATCAGACATGGGGACGGCGTCAGCATCGACTATGGCCGCCGCGTGCAATCCTTCGCTGACATTGACCAGTACCACACCGATAAAGACAATAACGGCATAGACGATGAACTTTTTATCAAAACGTTGGCCAAATGCCAGTAAGACGAGCAGGCTAGTCACGACGGTAAACATAAAGGTAGCTGCTACCACCCAACCGGCGACATGGTCAGCGGCATAGCAAATACCCGTATAAAATAGCCCGAACCCGATACTGCCAGTCATGCACCAAAAACCCCAGTGCTGAAAAAAAATCGCTGTCAGCGCTTTAATACGACCAAAACCATGTTGCATCACGATAACAGCGGTAATAATCAACCACATAAAGACATAGCGGAGACTGGCTGACCAAAACCAGTGACCGCCTGCATCACTCATCAGCTCGTTTAAAATAAAAGTGGAACTAAAGAACGCACCCGCCAACAAGCCGAGTAAAATGAGTTTGACCATCCCTGAATCCTTACCGTTGGCTATATAGAGTCAATCCTCTATAAATTGGATACGGTGTCAAGCTTGCTCAGTCTACTACTTGTAGTACTTTCACTCGCCTTCCTTGTATCCAAATTATACTGAACCGACTATATGTCCGTTCGTTTAGTGATTTTTACCTGCTTTTTTGTGGGCTTTTCTATTTACCTTTAGCATCTGCCCAAATGATTTTGTGCAATTGTAATTGAAAGCGGACAGGCAAGGCATCAGCCAGCATCCATTCAGCAAGTTCTCGTGCTAACACAGGTACGTCAGGGCTAAACTGTTCATCGATATCATCGGCGACGTTAAACATCGGAGAAAACCAAACGGTTCCGACCAATTCATTTAGCTTATGCTCGATCAACATAGCTTGCGCCCAGTCGTAATCTTTACGGTTCATGATGACAAACTTGATTTGGTCATGCTGAGTAAGATGGTCCAAATTTGACCATAAGTTTTTATCGACCTCGCCTGAGCTTGGCGTTTTAAGATCCATCACCTTGCTGACCGCTGTTGGTACGTTTTCTACCGTGAGCGCGCCTGCGGTTTCAAGGGATATCTCATAACCATCGCTCAGCAAACGTTTCATCAATTCAATGGCATTCGGCTGTGCTAATGGCTCGCCGCCTGTCAGACAAATACGCTTGCAAGGATAAGCTTTGATGGTTTCTATAATGGTCTCTAACGACTGACGTTCGCCGCCCGTAAAGGCATATTCGGTATCACAATAGACACAGCGCAGCGGGCAGCCAGTCAGACGCACAAATATTGTCGGCAAGCCTGACGTTATCGCCTCACCTTGCAAAGAGTAAAAAATTTCAGTCAGACGTAATCCTGCTTCAGGATCAGTGACAGGAATAGCGGCGGTGCGTAATGGTGATTCACTCATAATATGTCAAATACAGTTAAAGGTTGATAAGGCGATCAGGCACTTATCAATCATAATAAAAAAGGCAGGTGGTTGTGTGGATGTTTTTATGTTTGCATAAAGCCAAACCAACAAAGGATTATAACGTAACGCCTTATATTAAGCTGCAAAAAAGATGCTGGAGTCATCCTCCAGCATCTTTATATAAAACAATATTATTTAACAACTAATAGTACGTGCTAAATATTTAGGCTAAGCGTAATAGCTCATTTACCGATGTTTTTGCACGAGTTTGCGCGTCGACTTTTTTCACGATGATAGCAGCGTACAAGCTGTGTGTGCCATCTTCTGACGGTAAGCTACCCGGTACGACAACAGAACCTGCTGGTACACGGCCGCGATGAATCTCGCCAGTCTCGCGATCATAGATACGCGTTGACTGACCGATAAATACACCCATCGAGATGACTGAGCCTTCTTCGACGATCACGCCTTCAACGATTTCAGAACGCGCACCGATGAAGCAGTTGTCTTCGATGATCGTTGGATTTGCTTGCAATGGCTCCAATACACCGCCGATACCAACGCCGCCTGATAGATGCACGTTTTTACCGATTTGGGCACATGAACCGACCGTTGCCCACGTGTCGACCATCGCGCCTTGATCGACATATGCGCCGATGTTGACATACGACGGCATTAATACTGCGCCTGCCGCGATGAATGAGCCTTTACGAGCGACTGCCGGTGGTACAACGCGTACGCCTGCTTCTTTAAACTGTGCTTCAGTCCAGTTAGCAAATTTAGTCGGTACTTTGTCATAAAACTGTACATGTTCGCCAGCTGCTTGAACGTAGTTGTCGTTTAAGCGGAATGATAGTAATACCGCTTTTTTTGCCCATTGATTGACGACCCATTCGCCGTCTTTCTTTTCGGCAACGCGCAAGCTACCATTGTCTAGTTGCTCAAGGACTTGATTAATAGCATCACGTACGTCTTGTGGCATAGTGCTTGGGCTGTATTCATTGCGGTTTTCAAAGGCTTGTTCGATGGTTTGTTGTAATGACATGGATAAAAATTCCTAAGATGGATGAAAGGTAAATAAAAAGATTTTATCGTTAACTATATCGTAAAGAATCGACTAAAAATATTGCCTGCCACATTGTCGCTAATTTGGCAGCTTTTAGCAAATAAGTTGGGCGTAATGGTCATTGCTTATAATAAATAATGCCGTCTAGACCGTTGAGCTATTATCGTCTATCCATTCTAAGATATCGTGATAGACCACTTTATTAGCCTGCTCATGTAGGGGCTCATGGCGCATGTTTGGATAGAGCTTTACACTCACGTTATTAAAATTTTGTTTCTTTAGGCGGCTGACAATATTGCGAATGCCGCTGCCCATGTCACCGATGGGGTCGCTTTTTCCACTGGCAAAAAGCATCGGAAAGTCTTTGGCAATTGTCGTGGCCCAGCCTTTATGCAAGCTAGTTGCCATCAAGGTAAACAACGTCATAAAACCATTATTGGTAAAGTCAAAACCTGTGAGTGGATCGGCTTCATAAGCGGCGATATTGGCTGGGTTTTCACTGATCCAAGCAAACTGTGAATCAGAAGTACGGTTATTAAGCTTGCTGTTAAGTACCTTGTTCATTACCTTGGCAAATACGGCGTTTGGCTTTCTTGGTGCAGCTTTTGCCAATAGTTTATTGATTGGTAGTAGCACTTTGGTCAACGGATTGGCATCAGCAGTGCCCATCAAGATAGCACCGGCAAAGTCTTGAGCATGGTGCTTTAGGACATTACGGACAATAAATGAGCCCATAGAGTGTCCCATGACAAAGTGCGGCACATGAGGATGACGAGCCTTTAAGCTATCAGCCATAACGATGACGTCTTTTAACAACGACTGCACCGGATGCTCGCTGCCAAAAAACCCCAAATCAGCGTGTGTTTTTACCGTTTGACCATGACCAAGCTGATCGTAAGTTGCTACTGCAATACCATTATCAGCCAAAAACTGGGCAAAGTCCGCATAGCGACCGCTATGCTCTGACATGCAATGGACGATCAGTAGCGTGGCTGTAATCTTTTTGTCGCTATCGCGCGGCTCAAAAAAGGTATGATGCAGATAGTGGGTATTATCAGAGGAGGTGATCTGGTCAGAATTACTCATAAGCGTAGAATCCTTGCATGGTTAGAGGATAAAAACAAACTGTTTTTATGGTTTTTAAGTGTTTAACGACGAGCACTAAACGTATTGTCAATATGGCTTTGCTAGAGAATAAGCCGTCAGTCAGGTTGTATTATCACGATAGATGATTGCTGCCACCAATTTAATCACAAAGCCTTAGCAGGTCAATATTATTTACTGAATCGTCGTTATCGTACAATAGTCTTGCTTTAAATGCTTTTAACTTATGTTTTAATTTCTATTGCCAAACCATTCAAAAACTATCAAAGACACTGAGCGATGAGATGCCCACAAAAAAAACGCCTGTAAAAAAACTGCTGTTGGCAGGTGCTGGTCATGCGCATATTGGCTTGTTGCGTCGACGCTGTATGACACCTTCCATCAAATTAGATATCACATTAATCAGCGCACAGCCGCAGTTTGTTTACTCTGGTATGTTGCCTGGTTGGATGGCGGGACACTATACTTTAGATAATATCCGTATCGATATAAAGTCACTCTGCTCTCAAGCAGGTGTGCGCTTTATTCAGCAGCCAATCGTAAAAATAGACGCTAAATCTCAGCAAGTCATGACCGCTGACGATAGGCATTATAGCTATGATGTATTGTCATTAAACACCGGTGCAGATACTGATATGCGCTGGTTACATAATGCTGAAACGAGTAGTGTTATTGCTATTAGGCCATTATCAGAATTTATCACACATTGGCAGCAGATTCTGACGGATGCTCGACAATCTAAAAAGTATCAACTGGCTATCATTGGGGCTGGAGCGGCAGCGATAGAGTTGGTCATGGCTGCTCAAGTCGCGCTACAGCAAATCAATACTAACCATCAAGTGACACTGGTGTGCGGTGAGCATCTTTTATCGGGATTTAATCCGCGTTTTCAACAGCGTGTTATGAAGCAGCTATATCGTCATAACATCAATACGGTTCGACAGCGTGCGACAGATTATCACGATGGTCACTTATCGACCACACATGACTCGCTGCCAATGGATTCTGTCATTGCTGCTACTGGTGTGATGGGGTCAGCATGGACAGCCGCTACTGACTTGCAAACCATTGATAATGGTTTTATCGCTGTCAATGCCCTGCAACAGAGCGTTTCCCATCCGAATGTGTTTGCTGTCGGCGATGTAGCCACGCGAGTAGATGAAGACATGGCACATTCGGGAGTTCATGCGGTACGTGGCGGTGCTATAGAAGCTGATAATTTGCTAGCATATCTGAGAGGTGAGCCTATGCAGAACTATCAGCCCAAAACACGTACGCTATATTTATTGTCTTGCGGTGATAAATACGCTATCGGCAGTTGGGGCAAGTTTAGCGTGCAAGGTCGCTGGGTTTGGTATCTAAAGCGGCAAATCGACAAGCGCTTTATAAATGCAAAATAACGCTTTTGACCCGCTTTATAATTTACATTTGACCATGATATTTCCTTTTTAATAAAAATATTAGGGACATAATACGGTATCATTGATTAGTTAAACTGGAAAGAAAGCATAAATTGATTAGCAACTTGTCAATAATAGCTATGATTTCTATTGTGGTTTAATGATGATACTCAAGATTTTTTATTATCAATGAGTTTGTATGACTTCTGAGACTGAGTCAAAACTGACTTAATCTGCTAATAAAATGCTACTGAATGGATTCAATAATTTATGAAATCTACCATTGAACTACTCGAATTTACCGATTTTCCCGCTATCAAGCGCCGTCATCTGACGATATTACAAGTCAATATGGGCTACTTATGCAATATGTCTTGCGTCCATTGTCATGTGGCTGCCAGTCCTTACCGGACAGAGATGATGTCACGTGAGTTGGTTGAGATGATACCCAAAGTGCTGCAAGCGCAAAATATCGATACGCTCGATTTGACGGGCGGTGCACCTGAGATGCATGAGGACTTTAAGTATTTGGTAAAGGCGGCTCGCGCCCTAGGTGTCAAAGTAATAGATCGCTGTAATCTGACTATCCTCATGGAAGATGGGTATGAGGACATGGCGCAGTTTTTAGCAGACAATCAAGTTGAAGTGGTGGCATCCTTACCTTGTTATTCCTTAGAAAATGTAGACAAACAGCGCGGTAAGGGCGCTTTTGATGACAGTATATTGGGACTGCAAAAGCTTAATGCATTAGGTTATGGCAAGCCTGATTCAGATTTGACATTGAATTTGGTCTATAACCCACAAGGTGCCACGCTGCCGCCCAATCAACAGCAGCTTGAAGCGGACTATAAGCGCGAGCTAAAAGAACATTTCGATATTGAGTTTAATCAGTTGTTCGCTTTGACCAATATGCCGATTCAGCGTTTTGGCGCGGTGCTGTTGGCCAAAAACCAATTCCACCCGTATATGGATTTGCTCAAAGAAAATTACGTGGCTGCCAACTTAGCGGAAGTCATGTGCCGCTCGACCATCAGTGTCAACTGGTTGGGTGAATTGTTCGATTGCGACTTCAATCAGCAGTTAGAGATTCCTGTACCCAATAAGTCACGTCAGCACCTAAGCGATTTGCTGACTCAAAACCCTTCTGGTGACGTCATCGCTATTGCTGACCATTGTTATGGTTGCACAGCAGGACAGGGGAGTAGTTGCGGTGGCGCGCTAGAAGAAGAGACAGCAGACCAGACGATAGAAAACACCTCATCGATTTAAACGGAGTTACTTATGAATATTTTTGATAGCATCAGTAAGAGCACAAGCAGTTTTTCAAGCAGTCGTTTAATGATCAAAACGGCATTGGCCACTTCTATATTATTGGCCAGTGTCGCCAGTTATGCTGATTTCAATCATAGCACTTGGGACAGCTTACTCAACAAAAACGTCACTATGACCAATGGTGGTAAAGCCTCTGTCGTTAATTATAATGGCATGAAAGCGGATAAGAGCAAGCTTGATAGCTATATGGCGGCCACTAGCAAAGTCAGCCAGTCAGAATTCAATCGCTGGAGCAAAGACGAGCAATTGGCATTTTTGATCAATGTCTATAACGCAGGTACGGTAGAGCTAGTGTTGACCAAGTATCCTAGCATTAAGTCGATTAAAGATATCGGTGGGATATTTGGCTCGCCATGGAAACAAGATTTTGTCACGCTACTAGGCAAAAAGCGCTCGCTCGATGACATCGAACACAATCTAATCCGTGGCTCCAAACGCTACAATGAACCACGTATTCACTTTGCGGTGAACTGTGCTAGCATTGGCTGTCCAGCCTTGTTAGATGATGCTTTTACAGGCAGCAAATTGGATAAGCAATTAGAGCAAGTAACCAGTAAGTTCTTAGCCGATAGCAGCCGCAATCGTCTCAAAGGAGGCACACTTGAGGTATCGCCAATCTTTAAATGGTATAAAGAAGACTTTGAGTCGAATTGGCGCGGCACCAAAGATTTAGAAGGATTTTTAGCTCGCTATAGCTCATCTTTAAGTCTGGATAAATCGCAAACGGCTGATCTAAAAGCAGGTAAAACGAAGATTGGCTATACCGATTACAATTGGAATTTGAATAAAAAGTAAGAATACGGCCAACTATGACAGCGACGGTTTCTATCATTATTCCAGTACTCAATGAGGCAGATAATTTGCCTCATTTGTTTGCAAATATAGACAGCCTAAATCCCATACCGCAGCAAGCTATCTTGGTCGATGGTGGCTCAAACGATGATTCTATTGGCATAATGCAAAGCTTTATTAAAGAGTCAACGCTCGATAATTATCGTAAAGTGGATTGGCAAATGATTGAGTCCAGAGCAGGGCGTGCGCAGCAAATGAATGCAGGTGCAGCATTAGCAACTGGTGATGTCTTGCTATTTTTACATGCCGATACGCAATTGCCAACTCAAGCTATTGCGGAAGTAACGACTGCTATAAAATCTTCAGAATGGGGTCGTTTCGATGTGCAGCTGAATAGCCGTCAGCCGATGCTTTGGTTAGTGAGTCGAATGATTAACTGGCGCTCACGATTGAGCAGAATCGCTACGGGTGACCAAGCTATTTTTATCAAGCGTAAGCTTTTCGAACAAATCGGTGGTTATCCTAAACAGTCGCTGATGGAAGATGTCGAATTATGCAAGCAGCTAAAAGGTGTCGCCAAACCTGCTTGTTTGAAAAGGAAAGTCGTCACCTCGGCCAGACGCTGGCAACAATATGGTACTTGGCGGACGATTGTCTTAATGTGGCATTTACGTTTTGATTATTGGCGTGGCGTGTCGGCTGATAATATTAAAGCGCGCTATTATAAATAAAAGAATAAACGCTTACCATGAATCAAAAATCACAAACTTGCATCATTCTTTTTGCCAAATTTCCCGCACAGGGTATGGCAAAGACCCGTCTGCAACCAGCGCTTGGCATTGAAGGTGCCGCGCAAATGGCACGGCAACTGCTGCTGCATAGCATAGAAGAGGCCGTCGCTACTGGTTTTACGGTTGAGCTATGTGTTAGTCCTGCGCCAAGTGATCCTTGCTGGCAAGCGCTTGATTTGCCTGACTCACTGCAATGGTCAGTGCAAGTGGAGGGTGACTTGGGTTTTCGTATGCTGGGAGCCAGTCAGCGAGTATTGCAACGTTTTGAAAAGGTTTTATTAATTGGTACGGATTGTCCTAGCCTCACGGCAGCGCGTATTCAACTAGCAGTACAGCAGTTAGATCAGCATGATGCAGTCATGATTCCTGCATCAGATGGTGGTTATGTGTTGCTTGGATTTAAACAAGCGGATAGAAGTCTTTTCTCAAATATCAGCTGGAGTACGGCTAGCGTGGCTGCGGTGACTAGGCAGCGCTTTGCAACATTAGATTGGACACTCGCACTATTATCACCTTTACATGATATTGATGAGCCTGAAGATTTGCAGTATTTGCCAAATGGCTGGCTGGATTCTCACGTCAATATCAAGGTCGATGACAGCTGATAAGCGTTTTAATAAATTGGCTAAAATAGTGCGGCTATATTTATCAAAGTCATCACTAAGACTTTCAACTGGATTGTACATTCAATAAGGATATTGTTATGCAGGACGTGGTTCAGGATTATTATGGTAAACAGCTACAAAGTACTGCTGATTTAAAGACCTCGGCGTGTTGCGATATTAGTAATATGCCTGAATGGCTCAAACCGCTGCTGGCTAATATCCATGATGACGTCTTGAGTCGTTATTATGGTTGCGGATTGGTTTGTCCGGCGTTACTTGAAGGCTGCCGCATTTTAGACTTAGGAAGTGGTTCGGGCCGCGATGTCTATGCACTAGCGCAATTGGTTGGCGAGACGGGGCATGTGGTCGGTGTTGATATGACCGATGAGCAATTGGCAATCGCAAAACAGCATCAAGACTATCATGTCGACAAGTTTGGCTATGATAATGTGACTTTTATAAAAGGCTATCTTGAAAAGTTAGATGAGCTAGCGTTAGCAGATAATAGCTTTGATATTATCGTCTCAAATTGCGTCATCAATTTATCCACTGATAAAGCCGCAGTGATGGCGAGTGTGCAGCGCTTACTTAAGCCCGGTGGAGAGTTTTATTTTTCTGACGTCTATGCTGATCGCCGTATTCCACAACATCTAATCGAAGATCCTGTCCTTTATGGCGAGTGCTTGAGTGGTGCCTTGTACTGGAAGGACTTTACCCGTTTGGCAAGAGGCGCAGGATTTTTAGACCCGCGTCTGGTCGAGGATCGCCCACTTGAGATTACTGATCCCGCACTGGCGGCTAAAATCGGTGACATTCAGTTTTTCTCTGCTACTTATCGTTTGTTTAAGATTGCCGCGCTTGAAGACGCCTGCGAAGATCATGGACAAGCAGTGATATACAAAGGATCTATTGAACAGTCACCTCATCGTTTTGATCTGGATAAGCACCATGCTATTGAGGCGGGTCGAGTGTTCCCTGTCTGTGGCAATACGTTTCGAATGCTACAAGAATCTCGCTTTGCACCGCATTTTGAATTTATCGGTGATGACAGTCGCCACTACGGTATTTTTGCAGGTTGCGGCGAACTGATGCCATTTAATCAGTCTGTAACGCTAGCACCTGAGCTGGGCGGCTGTTGTTAGTGTCAAAGCTGTGTATAGTCAGTGAAAAGTAATATCGACACATGACGTACTGCTGATATCAATTTTTCTTGCTTACTGTGCCTGCGCAGACAGAGGCTACAAAAAATTGATATCAGCAATACCGTAGCGTTTTTAGGATACTTTGACTATAGTTAGCGTACGTTGCAAATATACGAGCTAAAATCCTAAAAAAGGCCATTAATTCAAGTTAATGGCCTTTTTGTATGTGCATGTTTGTATGTGTATGGAAATTTAACACTTTGCTGTCTGTCATTATTTCAGACAAGCATCTATCGATACACTTTTAAATATTTAGTACAGTAATGCAGCAAGTCTGGTTTTGGTCTGCTCGTCCATTACGTTCACAGGCGTTATCAGTGCTTGTGCCAAGGCATCATGTGCGATTGAATCTGGCAGCTCAGCGGCAATCAAAGCGACCGCTTCCTTGATTACTTTCTGAGCGTTTTCAGCATTTTTCATCAGGTTTTTTATGGCGTAATCTGCACTGACTGCTTCTTCGGTAGGATGCCAACAGTCAAAATCTGTCACCAAGGCCAACGTAGCATAAGCAATGCTGGCTTCACGTGCCAGTTTGGCTTCTGGCATATTGGTCATGCCGATAATACCTGCCTGCATTTGCCGATACCACTGGGACTCTGCACGAGTTGAGAACTGTGGTCCCTCGATACAGACATAGGTTGCCTGTGAGTGACATGCTCCCTCGCAAATATCTGCTTTGTCGTAGGCTCGCTTTAGGATATCTGCTAGGGCAGGACATAGCGGGTCTGCCATCGATACATGAGCAACTGCGCCTTCACCAAAAAACGTACTGACTCGCTGCTTGGTCATGTCAATCATTTGATCGGGTACGACCATATCTAGCGGCTCAATATGCTCTTGCAAAGAACCGACTGCGGATACTGATACGATATAGCGCACGCCTAATGTTTTTAGTGCATAAATATTGGCGCGATAAGGAACTTCGGACGGGATGAGTTTATGACCTTGACCATGCCGTGTCAAAAAAGCAACCGTCACACCCTCTAATTCACCAAGGACAATATCATCAGAAGGGCTACCATAAGGCGTCTGTATGGTAACGTTGTGTCTATTGGTGAGTGATTGCATTTGATAGAGACCACTGCCGCCAATGACAGCAATGTGGGCAGAGTGTTTTTGCGTGTTTTCTACTGCAATTGAAGTCATATCAGGTTCCAAATGATAGCTAGTAAAAGTCGTAAAAGCTGGTGTTACTCGCTTTTTCCTCAAAATATAGATAATAACAAAGGTCTTGGTAAACGGATTTTTTATAAGGGGTTTTACATTCTAAATATAGCCACTAACGTTTACTGATTCTCTTATACATACCTTGAGCAAGGGCTTTAACTGTCATCACCTGACTTTGTAAAAAGCCATTGCACTTGGGCAAGTCATCATCCATATCTTGGACACGGCGATTATAAAATAGATGCATGCTAGGTTCAGGTAGCGCGGCGACATTAGGGAGATTTGTCGTGGGTATTAATATGAGGTTTCCGCCCACTGCTGTTTCTATACTGGGTTTATTGCAGCGCGTACACAGCCCGCGGCTAATATTCGGCGGAAGTTTCCAACGGCGGAATTTGGTTCTAATCAGGTTTAACGCACTCACATCCGATTTGAGTAAAATCGTCACATCATTATACGCTTGGCCAGTGAATTCTTGGCAGATAGTACAGTGGCAGATAAAGCGGCCGATGGGCTTATTATTGATAGTATAGGTGTTGCTAGAACAGGAGCAAGAGCCTTCCTGTGGTATAAATTCGCTGCTCATTGGTCAATCCTTATCAACAAAGTTGTCATTATTTATCATATTCAAAATATAGCACTATCTTAGCTTACTATAGTCGGTTCAAGATGATTTAGATACAAGAAAGGCGTGTGAAAATACTACACATAGTAGACTGAGCAAGCCTGACCCCTTGTCCAATTTGTATAGGATTGACTGCACTATAAGTATTGCTACGGGTAATCATAAATACCCTTATTTCTGTTTGGGTAATGATAAAGGTTTACACTCGGTCTAATTTTTGTTTAAATAGTTTAACTAATGAAACTTTGTTCCGCATGGCAGAACATGCTAAATGCCCATCAATTAGACAAATTACTATTTTTGACTCAAAACGCTTTATTTGTAAGGTTTTGAGAGAAGGTAGGCTACGGTTTATTTATGACAGAAATTACTATACTATTACAGGTCTGTAACGCATTAACATTTAAATGTTGATGCCGTTAGATGTATTAAACTGATTATTTCAAGGATGAATGCAATGCTCAAATTCACAAAATCTCCGTTATTTTTATCAGCGATGTTAAGTGCCACTCTAGGCCTAACCGCATGCTCATCGCCAAGCTCAGAAAGCACTGACAGTACGGAAACAGATAGTGCTGCCACTGCTGATGCTACTGCCGCCGATAAGCTAGATACCAAATTTCTTACCATCGCCACAGGCGGGGCATCTGGTCCTTATAACATCATTGGGACGTCATTGTCCGAAATCTATGTCAAAACCTTTGGGGTCAATTCAAAGACACAAACCACGGGCGCATCAGTCGAAAACGTCAATCTATTGACCCAAGGTAAAGTCGATATGGTATTGGCGCTCAGTGATGTGGTCACGGACGCAGTCGAAGGTAAAAATAACTTTGATAAGCCGATCGCTAACATTCAACAGATTGCCGTTTTGTATCCCAATGTGGTACAAATCGTCACCACCAAAAAATCCGGCATCAAAAGTATTGAAGACTTACGTGGCAAGCGCATCGCTGTAGGCGATCAAGGATCTGGAACGGAAGTAAATGCGCGAACTTTATTAGAAGGGTTTGGCATCACGTATGATGATGTCACGGTTGATTATTTAGGATTTTCTGAAGCGGCTGATGGTATGAAAGCAGGTAAAATTGAAGCGGCTTTCTTTAGCAGTGGTCTTCCAAACTCTTCATTGATGGAGCTAGAGCAGGGCTTAGACTTGCAATTGATTACCATCAACCAAGACAAGCTAAAAGAAATCATTGCGACCAAGCCTTACTTCAAAACCTTTGAGATTCCTGCTGGCACGTATGGCAACGAAACTGCCATTCCAACCGCAGCAATCATGAATGCTCTGTTGGTTAGCTCTGATCTATCTGAAGCTGATGGTTATAAGTTAACCAAAACATTATTTGAGAACTTGGAAGGTCTAAAAACAGCACACCAAGCGGCAAATGATATCAGCTTAGAGACTGCCCGTGAAGGCATGGTCGCCCCAATCCATCCTGGCGCTAAAAAGTACTATGACGAACAAGCAGCCAAATAATTCATTATGGCTATCAACTGGCGCAGCATTTATTGCCGCGCTGGTTTTTTTTACGCTATGGATGGGGCTTATTATCCAGCCTGTGGTCGAAGTGCGGATCAAAGGGTTAGAGGGGTCTGACGATAAGGTGTGTTACTTCGTCGAGCCTGATTTTCAGCTACGCTGGATACATTCTGTAGAAAAGCAATGGTGGGAGGAGCAATACCAACGTGAGAGCGATGGCTTGCTGCTGACCACCACGTATTTTGAAGCCTTTGGCGCAGGTACACCCTCAACCGAAGCGCTTGCTCCCATACAAAAACCTGGCTATCTGGGTTATCAAATCAATGAAAAGCTCCCTAACCTAAATTGGATCGTATCCAGACTGACCAAAGGCGAGATTGATTATGGCGACCACCGTGTTTTGATTCACCAGATGGTGCCGGACTATTCTGAAGTGGTGATCATGCCTAAGACGTATGGTTTAATTGATAGATTTAAAAAGGACTTGTGTCATGAACTCCCAAGTGACGGATCACGGTAGCGTAACTACCAAGCCAGACGCTCATGTTGATACCGACGCTGAAGCTGCGGCAATCAACAAAGCGGTATTGGAAAAATATGATCGAGAGTCAATCACGCGTCATATTACCCAAGGACCAGTGAAGTATCTCATCGCTGGAATTTGTATACTCTATTCCCTTTTTCACTTATATATTACTTTTAATCCGATGCCAGCATTGCTACAACGCTCTGTACACGTGGGCGTTGGTTTTGCATTAATATTCTTGATTTTCCCTGCTAGCAAAAAAAGTAGCCGAAAAAGTGTGGCATGGTACGACTGGATTTGGTTTGCGCTGTCGTTATCTGGCATGGGCTATCTGATTTATGAGTATCAAGATATTGTGACCTCGCGTGGCGGTATGGCAAATCAGGTTGATGTGATATTTTCACTAATTACCGTGGTCTGTGTACTAGAAGGCAGTCGCCGAATCACTGGTTGGATTTTGCCGATATTAGCAGGGATATTTTTGGCCTATCCGTTTGTCAGTCATTTGGACTTTATGCCTGATAGATTATTAACTCGTCCTTATGACATGGGTGATATCTTTGGTCAATTATTTCTAAAAACGGAAGGCTTATATTCGGTTGCGATTGGTGCATCGGTAACGTTCATTTTCTTGTTCATTCTCTTTGGTGCGTTCTTAGCACGCTCAGGAATGGGACAGTTATTTAATGATTTGGCACTGGCAATCGCTGGTCATAAAAAGGGTGGGCCTGCAAAAGTAGCAGTCATCTCTAGTGGTTTTATGGGCAGTATTAATGGCTCTGCGTTATCGAACGTGGTCAGTACCGGTGCCTTTACCATTCCGTTAATGAAAAAGGTCGGCTATCATAAAGATTTTGCGGGTGCCGTTGAGGCAAGTGCTTCTGTAGGCGGGCAGATATTGCCACCGATTATGGGCGCGAGTGCGTTTATTATGGCGGAGACAACAGGACTGCCGTATAGCACGATTGCGTTGGCCGCATTACTACCAGCGATTTTGTATTACTTGGGCGTCATTGCGCAGGTGCATTTTCGCGCTGGACGTCGTGATTTAAAAGGCATCGCTAAAGAGAACTTGCCAGCAGTAAAAGAGGTGCTAAAAGCGCGCGGTCATATGCTATTACCGATCGTCTTTTTGGTTTTCTTATTAATCAGAAATGTCCCTGTCGGCTATGCAGCGGCTTATACCATTGGTTTTACAGTCGTGGTTAGTATGCTGCGAAAAGAGACTAGAATGGGCTTTTCCGACATTTTGGGGGCATTAGAAGATGGCGCTCGCCAGTCGCTCGCCGTGATGGCTGCTTGTGCGGTCGTCGGTATTATCATCGGGGTCGTGAGTCTGACCAGCTTCGGGACAGTGATGACCTCCTCTATCGTAACATTAGGCGCAGGGTCGTTATTCTTTACGCTTATTTTAACGATGCTTGCCTCAATGGTCTTAGGCATGGGGCTACCGTCTATTCCTGCCTATATCATTACTGCAACGATGGCAGCGCCTGCATTAGCAGGTTTTGATATTCCGATTTTGTCAGCGCACATGTTTGTTTTCTATTTTGGTATCTTTGCCAATATCACACCGCCTGTATGTCTGGCAGCCTTTGCTGGTGCGGGTATATCCGGTGGCGATCCGATGAAAACAGGATTCTTGTCGCTGAAATTAGCTTTGGCTGGATTCATCGTACCGTTTATGTTTATCTACAATCCAACGATGCTGATGATAGATCCAACGGGTCTGGCAGTTACGGCGAAAGATTTCCCACTGCCGCCTATTATCGATATCATCACGGTGGTAGTGACTTCAGTGACGGGTGTCATCGCGTTAAGCTCGGCACTCGAAGGATACTTCAGAGGCGGTATGAATACACTGACTCGTGTCATCTTGGCTATTGGTGCTTTACTATTGATTTATCCTGAGATTACGACTGGTATCGCAGGTGGGATTATTGTGCTTGGTATTGCTGTGTTGAATATAAAAACGAACGGAAAGCCAACACCAACTTTAACTGTTTAAAGCTTTGTGTTTGAAGGATTTACAAGTTTATTAAAGTCACAAAAAAAGGGTGAATAACAAATCTGTTATTCACCCTTTTTCTGTTCTTAGGAGATGTCTTAGCAATTGTCTTAGCGACTACTCTCACATTACTTTATTGCTAAATTAGCAGCCAAGTTTGCCTTCAGCTTCTAATGCTTTTTTGCTGCGAATTGGTGCAGGGCAATCTTCGCCATAGTATTGACGATCTGCAAAATAGCTTGAGCGTACCATTGGGCCTGCCCAAATGCTAAAGAAGCCAATTTTTTTGCCGTAGTCCATATAACGTTGGAACTCATCTGGATGGACATAACGATCAACGGGCGCATGATTTTTACTAGGCTGTAGATACTGACCAACCGTAATCATGTCTACGTCATGAGCTTTTAGATCATCAAGTAGTGCATAAATCTCTTCTTCAGTTTCACCAAGGCCGACCATAAAGCCACATTTGGTAGCGATGTCCGGACGACGCTCTTTATACAGCTTGAGCAAGTCGAGTGAGTGCTGATAATCAGAACCCGGACGGAACGCTTTATATAGGCGTGGCACGGTTTCGATATTGTGGTTAAAGACATCTGGCGGCGTTTCAGTTAGCAAGTCTAATGCTACTTCCATACGACCACGGAAATCAGGAACCAATATCTCAATCAAGCAATTTGGGCTGAGCGCTCTGGCTTCATTAAGCACTTCAACAAAATGAGCGGCACCGCCATCTTTTAAATCATCGCGATCGACTGAGGTAATAACCGCATACTTCAGTTTTAGACCTAAGATCGTCTCAGCCGTATGACGAGGTTCGTCGGCATCGAGATTGTTAGGGCGACCATGTCCGACATCACAGAATGGACAGCGACGGGTACAGATATCACCCATAATCATAAAGGTGGCCGTACCATCAGCGAAGCACTGTGGTAAGTTTGGACAAGCCGCTTCTTCACAGACGGTATAGAGCTTTTGCTCGCGTAGCGTTGCTTTGATGCGAGCCACTTCAGCAGGTGATGACATTTTGACCCGAATCCAATCTGGCTTTTTCTTCGCCTCGATGGTTGGGATTACTTTAATTGGGATACGGGCAACTTTATCGTAGCCACGTAGTTTTTCTCCCTGAACTGCTTTTTTGGGTTTAGCTTTGGCAGCAGGAACGTGTGTTTGTACGGCTAATGAGCTCATAGTCTTATCCTAAACCCTGATAATCCTAAACCTTTGTAGGATAAGGGTTTTGTTTATTATTTTCTAAGAATAGGTCGTAAAATTCGTATAAGGATTATAACAAATCTCAGTCTAAATTTCATCCAACCGTTTTATAATACTGTTATTGATTTTTCAGCATTGAAACAGGCCAAGTAACCGTATAAAAATACCTTATATTTTTTTAATAAATATTGACTATGGAGGCGGGAAAGCGCTTTGCTGGTTAACATTTTGCCCATTTTAAGCTATATTAGCGGGGATAATTATTCCATTTGGTACATAGGCGCAGGCTGTCATGCTGACTACCCACGTATTGTGCTAATCCCCAACTAACGAGGACGACTATTGTGTTAGAAGCTTATCGTAAACATGTCGAAGAACGTGCTGAGCTAGGAACGGTTCCGCTACCACTGAACGAAAAACAAGTAGCAGAGTTGGTTGAACTTTTAAAAACGCCACCTGCAGGCGAAGATGCGTTCTTGATGAACTTGCTAGAAAACCGTATTCCTGCTGGTGTTGACCAAGCGGCTTACGTTAAAGCGGCGTTTTTAGCGGCAATCCTTAAGGGTGAAACATCTTCACCACTTATCAGCAAGCAAAAAGCTGTTGAAATTCTAGGCACCATGCAAGGTGGCTACAACGTTCAGCCATTGGTTGCTGCATTAGATGATAAAGAAGTTGCACAAGACGCAGCTGAAGCACTGAAAAAAACGTTGCTCGTATTTGATGCGTTCAATGACGTGACTGAAAAATCGGAAGCTGGCAATACCATCGCAAAAGAAGTTGTTCAATCTTGGGCTGACGCTGAATGGTTCTTGAACCGTGCTGCCGTACCAGAAAAGACCACTTACACGACGTTCAAAGTAACTGGCGAAACCAACACCGATGACTTGTCACCTGCGCAAGATGCATGGAGTCGTCCAGATATCCCATTGCATTCACTAGCCATGCACAAAAACTCTCGTGACGGCATCAATGCTGATGACGAAGGCGTTGTTGGCCCAATGAAGCAGATCGAAGAGCTGAAAAAAATAGGCCATCAATTGGCTTATGTTGGTGATGTCGTCGGTACTGGTTCTAGCCGTAAGTCTGCGACCAACTCAGTACTTTGGTTAATGGGTGATGATATCCCTAACGTGCCAAACAAACGTGGCGGCGGTCTAGTACTTGGTAACAACATCGCTCCTATCTTCTTTAACACCATGGAAGATTCTGGCGCATTGCCAATCGAAAAAGTGAATGTTGATAACCTAAACATGGGTGATGTATTTGACATCTATCCGTACGAAGGCAAAATCACTAAGCATGACTCTGATGAAGTATTGTCTACGTTCAAGCTAAACTCGCCAACTTTGCTTGATGAAGTTCGCGCTGGTGGCCGTATTCCATTGATCGTTGGTCGTGGTTTGACCAACCGTGCTCGTGAATACATGGGTCTTGGTCATTCAGACATCTTTGCTAAGCCAGAAGAGCCAGTTGATACTGGTAAAGGCTTTACTCTAGCGCAAAAAATGGTTGGTAAAGCTTGTGGTCTAGAGGGCGTACGTCCTGGTATGTACTGTGAGCCTAAAATGACTACCGTAGGAAGTCAGGATACCACTGGTCCAATGACGCGTGATGAGCTAAAAGATTTGGCATGCCTAGGTTTCCAAGCGGATCTAGTGATGCAGTCATTCTGCCATACAGCTGCTTATCCAAAGCCAGTTGACGTTGAGACTCAGCACACACTACCTGACTTTATCATGAACCGTGGCGGCGTAAGCTTACGTCCGGGCGATGGTATTATCCACTCATGGTTGAACCGTATGTTACTTCCAGATACCGTTGGTACTGGTGGTGATTCACATACGCGTTTCCCAATGGGTATCTCGTTCCCAGCGGGTTCTGGTCTGGTTGCATTCGCAGCAGCCACTGGTGTTATGCCACTTGATATGCCTGAGTCTGTCCGTGTACGCTTCGTTGGCGAACGTCAGCCTGGTATCACGCTACGTGACTTAGTGCATGCTATTCCTTATCAAGCCATCAAAGAAGGTCTATTGACTGTCGATAAGAAAGGCAAAATCAACGAGTTCAACGGTCGTATCTTAGAGATCGAAGGTCTAGAAGACTTGACTGCTGAGCAGGCGTTCGAATTGTCTGATGCATCAGCTGAGCGTAGTGCTGCTGGTTGTACCATCACCTTGTCTGAAGCGTCAGTGACTGAGTACCTAAACTCAAACATCACGCTACTTAAGTGGATGATCTCAGAAGGCTATGGCGATGCACGTACTATCAGCCGTCGTGTTGAGCAGATGCAAGATTGGCTAGCTAACCCAAGCCTGATGCGTGCTGATGACGATGCTGAATACACGATCGATATGACTATCGATATGAGCACGATTAAAGAGCCGATTCTTTGCTGCCCGAATGATCCAGATGATGCTAAGACACTAGCTGACGTCGCTGGTGATACCATTGATGAAGTATTCATTGGTTCATGTATGACCAACATTGGTCATTTCCGTGCCGCTGGTAAACTGCTACAAGATGTACCAGCAGGTAGCTTAAAAACTCGTCTATGGATTGCGCCACCAACTAAGATGGATGCGCGTCAATTGATGGAAGAAGGCTATTACAACATCTATGCACAAGCCGGCGCTCGTACTGAGATGCCAGGTTGTTCACTATGTATGGGTAACCAAGCACGTATCGCACCGAAGTCTACTGCCGTATCGACTTCAACTCGTAACTTCCCGAACCGTCTAGGTCAAGGCGCTAACGTATACCTTGCTTCTGCAGAGCTTGCAGCGGTAGCAGCGGTACTTGGTAAATTACCGACTAACGACGAATATCAGCAGTATGCTGGCATGCTTGATAGCATGGGCGAGGAAGTGTATCAGTACATGAACTTCGACCGTATGACTGATTATACTGAAGAAGCAGATAAAATTAACGTTGCTCAGTTGACCTAATTTTGTTTAAATCTTAAGTTAAAGATTTTTAAGTTATAAAAAAACCCTGTATCGTGATGATGCGGGGTTTTTTATGTGTTAAGAACCAGTTAAGAATGAGAGATAAGTGTCTTTTCATAAGCCTTAAATCTAAAGCCTTCAAATTACTACAAAAGATGTTATATAGGCTCACATAAGACGACAATAGATGTCGCTGACTGGAAAAATTTAAAGCTTTTCTATAAGGTTTTTCTATACAATAGATTTAAAATAGTGTGGGTGGAGGAAACAGTGAAAAAGTATGAGTTGTATTTAATTTCATTATCAATGCTTTTTTTATTCGTATTCTTTCTGACTTTACCAGTCTGTTGGAGTAACGAGTGTAGTTTTGTGGGAACAAGCGAATTGTTTTCAAATCACTTATTTAGCATAGTTAATTTAGTGCTATTTCTATACTCTCTTTTATTAATATTCAAACTAAATTATAAATTAGGAGCCAATAATCATCCACCATTTATAGTAAAATCAATAAGTAATGACAGTTATGAACATCTAATATTTTTAGTCACATATATAATTCCTTTAGTCGCTTTTGATTTTAATAGCTATAGATATCAAATACTTTTTGTAACCTTATTAGTTGTAATAGGATATATGTACGCTAAAACAGATATGTATTTTTCCAATCCTTCATTGGCTATATTGGGTTATTCAATCTATAAAATAGAAGCGGAATTTAGAGGTAATGAAATTAAGTCGATAATTATACTATCTAAAGATAGTATAATTAATGGCAATCATGTATCTTATATCAGAATAACTGATAACGTTTATATTGGTAAGGTGAGATAGTTAAATGGAAGATGGTTACACTTTAGAGGACTTAAGAACTAGATTAAATGATGTTTTTTCTGTAGAAAATTGTACGCTGAACTTATATGCTATTATCAAAATTGACGGTAGCTTCGTTATCAAAAGGGTTAGCTTTGACGGTAATCTTACTAAGACTTTAAAAGAGCATATGGAAGTTTCTATAAAGGAGAGTAATTTATTTGGTGAAGACGTCATTTTAAAAAATCTTTCCGAATGTGATGATAGAAGAAATGTAGTTTGCAAGTTAGACATGGAGATTGGAGGAGAATTAGCTTGCTTTGTTGAATTGAATGAAAATCATGGTGATAACTATGATGTTCTAGACTTAGAGAACGATCTTAAAAATATACGTGCATTAGTCGTAGATGTTGATGCTGCAGGCAAAAAAATGCAAATATATAACCATATATATCCAACTGAAATTCTTGGCAAAAAAAGATTTATAGTAAGTGTGATAGACAATAGACTAAGAAAAATTGATAATCCATTATTATTAATTAATAATAATTTTCAAGCTATTCAAGTAGATGGAAATATAGTAGTAACTAATATAAATTTTATTGAGCAACATGCAGGCTATAAGCAAGTTATTCGAGAAAAAGCCCTGTCTGCATGTGCGTCGCTCACTGCTTTTGGTTGTATCGAGAATGTAAGTTATTATGAAGATCTAATTGAAGGAGACAATTCATTAGCTAGAAAGTTAAGTAGAATTGTTGAGCATTCACCAGTTATTAAGAACAACATACCTCATCCAACTATTATTGCATTCTGCAAAAGTTATCCTTCGCTCCGGAATAAAATAAAATTTAACAATAGTGAAACTCAAATTGTTTTACATACAAAGGTAGCTATGAGATTAATTTTAAAGCTTTTTTTAGATGATCATCTAACTTCTGAGTTAACTACACTGCACTATGAAAGTCAGGCGAAAGATAGTGTTGACTAGTTTATCTTCTGTATAATATAAGGGCAGGCGGAAACCGTGGCTCTGCACTGAATCTATCTTTTTTTCTCGGGACGGACCGATACTTTGATATGCACTTAGGTGCTTTGGAGTCTTGGTTGATTACTTTATCCCCACTCAAACGTCGTATCGTCTACGTGATTGTGTTTGAGATTATCGCAATTATTTCCTCTACCTTTGTATTGATGAAACTAAGCAATAGCGATGCAGCAGACTCTCTACCCGTTGCAATGATGGTATCTCTGGCTGCAATCATTTGGAACTTTGTATACAACACCGCTTTTGAGACTTGGGAGGAGCGCAGGCAGATAGCAGAGCGCACGCTACTGATTCGTAGTGTCCATGCATTGATATTTGAAATCGGTTTGGTTTTGATCTGTTTGCCGTTATATATGTTTTGGTATCAGGTTGGTTTGCTCCAAGCATTTATAATGGAAGCCGCTTTACTCGTATTTTTCTTGATTTATAATTTTGTGTTTACCTTTATTTTTGACAAGGTATTTACCTTACCTTATCACTATAAGTCAGCATCTGCTTCTTAACCACAGATATAAACGAAAAAAGGGCTACCATATTGGCAGCCCTTTTTTTGATGCTATGAATAGTGAATTATCTGGTTAAGAATAGGTTCAGCCGCCAAATTGAACAGCCTATTACCCAGTTATTTTCCCTGATAAACTGGCTTGCGCTTTTCCATAAAAGCGGTAATGCCTTCTTTAAAGTCATCCGTGACTGCCATCATGTTTTGTTGTTCAACTTCCATATCAAGCGCTTCGTTTAATCCAGAAAAAGCGTGAACATTGATCATATGTTTCATTGATGCCAATGCTTTACCCGGTAATTGACTCAAACGAGTGGCAAGAGCCTGCACGCTTGCGTCTAATTCATCTGCGCTGACGACACTATTTACTAAGTCTAAACGTGCCACATCGTCTGCTTTGAGCTTATCACCTAGCATCACCAGCTCAGTGGTCTTGGCAGCACCGATTAATTGATTTAGTAGATAAATACCACCAGCATCTGGAATCAGACCGATATTGACAAAGGCTTGGACGAATTTTGCATTGTCAGCGGCGATACGGAAATCGCAAGTCAGTGCCAGATTCATGCCTGCACCAGCGACCGCACCTTCCAATTTAGCAATAATTGGCTTATGAATATTACGCAGTTTTAAACTCACTTCAGCGACTTCACGTAGCATAAAATCAAGCTTTGCGACTAATGCCTCAGACTCCATACCGTTCTCTAGCATTTCACCGATATGACCACCACTAGAAAAGTTATTGTTTGACCCTTGTAGCACAATCACGCGTACGTCTGCGTCTTTATCCGCTTTATCAAGCGCATCTATCATTGCGTTTTTTAATGGCGTGCTAAAGGCGTTCAGGGTCTTAGGATCGTTCATGGTGATGGTAGCGATATGATTTTCGCTTTGATACTCGACTAGAGATGGTGACATCTTGGCTTTCCTTAGTTAAATTAGCTGGGTAATAGAGGATTCAAAATAGAAGCTGAGCAGGTTTTGTAACAAATAATTCACTATTGATTACTATAGCAGCTTGCTATGATTATAAAAGCAGGTTTTGTGGGCGCTTAGGACAAATCGACAGTGTGGTTTAATTTATCTCGCTGTGCTAATTCCTTAGGAGGCCCCGATAAAAACGGCCCATTCAGAAATAAGACTATTAACTGAGTGGCTGGTGAATTATGCTAAAAGAACAGTGGAAAAAGTAAAGTGTTAGAAAGACAGGGCTAAAAAGAAAAGACAGTCATATGCTTAGGGTCTGTTGAACATTAATTTTTTAATCGATTACACAAGGAAGTTGTTATGCCAAAGATAAAAATCAATAACGCCAATATCTATTACGAAGATAGCGCCCCAAACGATACGCAAAAACCAGTCATGGTCTTTGCTCACGGGCTACTTTGGAACACTAGAATCTATGACAAACAAGTTGAGCATTTTCAGGACAGCTATCGCTGCATCGCTTTTGACTTTCGCGGACAAGGTCAGTCGCAAATTACCAAAGACGGCTACGACATGGACACCTTGGCAGATGATGCTATTGGTCTACTAGCAGCGCTCGATATAGACAGCTGTCATTATGTCGGTCTATCGATGGGCGGCTTCGTTGGACAACGCATCGCTATCAAAAAACCAGAGCTGCTAAACTCATTAACCCTAATAGATACTTCGGCTGATGCTGAAGACCCTGATAATATTCCTGGCTACAAAAAGCTCATTACGGCTATTCGTTGGTTGGGTATGAAAAGGGTGAGTAAAAAAGTCATGCCTATTATGTTTGGCAGCACTTTTTTGACAGACAAAGCCCGTAAAACCGATCAAAAAGAATGGTTGGCGATGCTCAACGGTAATCGCAAAGGTGGCGTCGTCAAAGCCACGATGGGAGTCATCGAACGTGACGCTGTCTATGATCAGCTTGATAGCATCACGACGCCTACTTTAATCATCGTTGGTGATGAGGATGTCGCTACTCCTTACGACAAAGCTGAGCGTATGCACTTCGCCATCGATGGCTCTAAGCTTGCGATAATAAAAGGCTCTGGACATACTTCAACGGTAGAAGAGCCTGAACAGGTCAATAAAGTGCTCAGTCATTTTTTGACGAGCTGTGTATGATAAATACTGCTAACTCATAATAATAAAGACGCCGTTATCATTGATTTGATAACGGTGTCTTTGGTTTTAATGCTAACTAAGCTAGAGCTCTAGGCGTGATGTGTAGCTAAAGCTACAGTCGCGATGCATAGTCACTATGACCATCATTGATGGTGCCGAATACGTCGGCACGATTGACGATTTCGGTTGCCCATGCACGATGCGTGGCAGGCTCTAGCATGGTGTTGTTGTATTTAAACACCGCTTTGGCTTCGCTATGCAATATGGCTTGTGCCTCATCTAACGTGCTCATCGGCACACAGTAGGCCTGTTGGACTAAAGCGATTTGGCTAGGATGGATGACTGTTTTACCGACTAAGCCCAAGCTGACATCTCGGGTCAGCTCTTGCATAAACAGCGTTGGCTGATCTAAATACTCAAAGACCGGCGCAGTGAGGTAAAAGCCATGCGGCACAAAGCAGCCAAGCAGCTGATAAACAAGAGTACCGATAGGGGTGTCATAGACAATACTGTTTTTCGGACGGCGCAAGCGCAGCGCGGCAAACAAGTCATTGCCGCCGATACGTAGAGCAAAGACTGGCTGGCTAAAGGCTTCTTTAAAACCAATGGCCAGTTCTTGATTGTGATGCGGGTTAAATAGCGCAGCGGTCTCAAGCGTGGGCATGAGCAACTGATCGATGCTGAGATTCTGACAGGCCATCCGCCAGTCGGATAAGCTATACATATCGACTTTGGGCATGACGAAGCCGTCGATAAGATCTATATGAGTATAGTCTGCCAGTTGTTGCAACATCATCGGATTGCGCGGACGTATAAAGACCAGTGGACGCGTCGGATGCTGGTTTTTTTGCTCTGATTGCTGATCTGACTGCTGCTCTGATTGAATGCCAGATTCTCTTGATGGATCATTGATACTATCGACGTGTATCGCCCAAGTATTGAGCAGGGTTTGCAGTCGTGTCAGTGCCAGCTCGACATCGCTGTGACTAACGGCATCTTCTAGGCAGATAATAATACTATTAATCGTTGGTAATTTATCACGCTTAATAACTTGCCAAATATCTTGGCGAGTAGCAGGCATATAAAGGCTTGCACCTAGCTGATACGGATGATGAGTACTGGGCTTGACCATCACATGCCGTTCAGTGATGAGATGCGCATAAGACTGAGTATAGTTATAAAGGTTTGATTCGTTGTTTGACATAATTGGCATCGTAAATAGTGATAAATGAGTGGTTATACATGGTCATAACAGACAGCTTATATCGTTGATTCAACTGTCTTTGCTACGCTGCTTGATAAGAGTGATGGCTTGATAGGGTAGTATTTTATCACCTAATACACTGATATTGATATTTCGCTGCGCACATAAATGTCGCAACAATACAGTATCAGGATGCTCAGCAGTGGCTAATAGGATGCGCTCAGGGTCACGGCGCAATATCGCCCGTGTTGCCTCCGCAATCGTTGGCTTAATACGGTTACGATTGGTGATAGCGTAGTCCGCTGCCAGCTTATTGATTAATTCAGCAGTTTGGTAGCGCGGCTGCTGGTAGGTTGGCAAGCACTGTGGGGGTGTGCTCAATGAACGCCGTGCCGCATCAATATGATTGATAAATGCTAAGCTATGATCTACCGCGACCAAATTATCATAAAAGACGCTGCGATGGAGACCTGATTGCGGCTCGGTATATAAGCTACGCGAAATCAAACCCGAGACGGTACTGTTTAGCAGTCCCGATGGTATCAACCAATCTTCTTCACTAGCCGACAGCCAAGCAACACCAGCGGGATCAGCGAGTGTTAAGAGGGGTATGACGGTAGTGTTATTGACAGTACCTTGATCAGAAGTGCTTTGATCAAAAGTATCTTGACCAAAAGTGCTTTGATGAAAAATATTGGCAAAATGTGCATGACTAGGGTCGCTAAAGGCTTCAAGACTCCGCGCCAATTCTTGATAAATGGCACCTTTTCCTGTCCAGCCATCGACGAATACTATCGGACTGTTTGGATAAGCATCCAGCAGCATTTGCAAAGCGACTGGATCAAGCCCGCGATCTCGAATGATGCTGATGCCATAATGCACACATGGCAATGTGTAGCTGCTATCGATATCTGTTAAAGCACGCTGCAATAATACCCCAATCGGCAAACCAGCTCGCACCAAGCTGACCAATACTAATGGGCGTTCAGCGTTAACCGCTTGCTCAAAAGTATTGTGCAATGTGTAAGCCAAGTTGGCAATATCAGTCGCAGTCCTCGTTGTGCCTTGCTTTAGCGCCTGAGAATATAGCTGCTCATGCATCGCAGTTGGCGCGACCTCTAAGGTCAGCATATCTGAATAGTGCCGTTGCCCACTTTGGATCAGCGCTTCTTTTTGGCTAACAGGTACATCAGCGACCGCGTCTTTATCGACAATATCGAGCAGCACGGTCACATCGCTGGCAAGATAGCTGCCTGAGCCGTATTTCTCTAGTTTTTGAATATAAAGGTTAGTCATAGAAGGTCTTTTACTCGTATAAGCTACTGTTGTTATAATTGTTGAGAACTAAGATGGTCATGTAGCTGACCATGGTTGGGCATACCGTACCAGTCCAATAGCTGTAGAAAAGGCAAGTCGGCTAAGCTATCACCAAAACCAAAACTGGGGCGCTGGCTGTCTAAATAATTCTCTAATAAAAACTGTACTGCATGGCGCTTGTGAACCGCATGCGGCAGTATCGCTAAGTTATTGGCATTCACATGGACATAAAAATCTTGATCAAAATTTGGTATGAGTGTGGGTAGCTGCTTGGCTAAATCAGCTAATGCTTGATGATCTTTTTGCGCGTGTTTAATCGCCAAATAAATAGTGAGTTCACTGTCAATAAAAACATCGCTATGTGGGGTAAGTTTTAAGCCATTATTAGCCCCAACGTCTTCTTGATTATGATTACCAATCAAGTCAGTCAACTGCTTTAGTTTGCCTTGTAATGGTGCAAGCTGCTCATGCATATACTGCTGCCATGCGCTTAACAACTCACCCTCAGCCGTTAAAATAATCGCGCCATGGGTTAAGACTTGCCAACTGTAAAAAGGCAATTTAACACGTTTGATTTCATCACGGTCACGTGCCGTCACTACTATCAATTCGGTACTAGCCAATAGCCAATTAAAGAGCGAGGCTTGGCGCTGACTCATAAAGCTTAACGGTTCGCCTTGCTTATTGACCGTGGCGCAGACCAAATTTTCAGGTTCAGTAGTGGGCAAATCCCATGCGTCGATTTTACGCTGGGTTTGAAATAAGGTATCGTCCAAATCCATAAGTGCGTAAGGTTTAATAATGTCGGGATTGGCTTGGAAAAATGGCGTAGTCATAGAAATGTCCGTAAATCATGGGTTTAAAAATCATTGAATAACTTACAGCGTAGGACTCACCACCAGTACATTATCTAAATTTTGCCACAGGTCATCAACACTATTGCTTGAGGTTTCCACACACAATACGATCAAGTCCCAATCACTAGGCTCAACATTATAAGCAAAATTGGTCATACCAAGCCCATAATTATCGCCAAAGCTCAGCATCGTCGTAATCGCACCACCAAGCGCAATCGGTGAGCGGGTCAACGCACTAAATTTAACGATAGCATCTGTGTCTGAATCTGACTTTTGAGACGCTGCCTCAAGCCATTCCGCCAATAAAAATGGCAACCAAACAAACTCATTGCTGCCCAATACCAAGATTCTTTTTGGCAACTGAGTAACATCAAAGATTTTTTGATCATTAAAGCTTTCTTGGTCATTAAATCGTGCAAATGCAGCCTGAAAACTTGAAAGATACTTATCAAACCCCTCTGTACTGTCTAGCGTTGGAAAACGCCCCCAGTTGCCCGTATGACCAAGCGCTTGACTACCAGCAGCAGTGGTATCAACTGATGGCATAGTGATGGGTTCAGGATTGGGTGCATCTGTCCATTGCCATGCGCCAGACAATAAGTGATGACGATGAAATTCAATACCCGTCAAACGATCCGCCATCCGCGCAGGCTTGGCATCCTCTGTCTGCTTGTTTGTGTTTTCTTGATCTAATGACCAATCCACCAAAGTGGTGAGATGTACTTGCTTTAATTGTGTCAGCCCTGCATTGCGTAGGGCAGTGACGACATTGACGCATGTATTACCCGTTGATGCCTCATCATCGACCATAATCAGCGTTTTACTAGCAAGTAACTGCTCTTGAGTGACCTTATCAGAGCTTTGATAAATCAAATGCTGGCTAGCATGACTGTGGTCTTCACAAAAAGTCGTCAGTAAAGAATTGGCACCATTAGCATCACTACTTTCATCATGTTGTGCATGACGAGTAGAGTTCAATAGTAGCGCTTGAGAATAGCGCGTTTGTAATGCTTGATGGACACCAGCAGATAGACCAACAGCGGTCTCTGCCATACCAATGACCAGAATTGGCGTTGGCAATTTATTAGGCACTAAGTTTGCCAAATCCGTAAAAGCATGTCGCATGGTACTGGGCGCGACTGGAATATGGCGACCTAGCACTTTTGAGACAAATAAAAATGCACGTTTGGGATTAATGCGCTGAGCAAAGCCAAGCAAGTCTTTTAATTGATAGCTATCGTTTTTTTCTAAGTTATTATTATGAGTTGCAGAATTAATCTTATAGGTCAGATCAAGGGTGCCGCGTGGTAGGGTGATGCTGTGTTTATACATATTATTAGCCGTCATATTATTTTCAATATCAATCATCGCTTAGTTCTACTCCATATTTTTCGCATAAAAATCGTAAATCGCCTTTTATAACGCTGTTTTGAGGGTGCATATGCCATTCATTGCTTTTTTTAACTAAGACAAAAAGCTTACGAGTTTGAGCACTTTTTAAGTTTGTACCAAACTCTCCTTCATATATAATTTTTTTAGAGTTTCTAATGCTGACTTTTATTGGATGGGCGGACTTTAAGTTACTATCTTGTGCGGTGGCAACGAAAACTATCTGAGTGATTTGTTTATCTTGCTCTGCAAGCTTACAGCTAAAGTAAGTTGCTCGTGAAGAAGGTGCTAATTGAAGGTCTTTGAGTATAAGACTAGCATCAGGACTCTCGTTCTGACCATAGAAAACCATATCTTGGTCACCTCTAACTACGTTTTCATTGGTCAATCTGAAAGCGATGTAATCTACATGTGCGGAACCTGGACTTCGTAAAGATACTTCAATGTTAGAATTCATAAAAACTGGATAAGATTTAGTATTGTCCATATCTTTATCTATAGTACTTGCATTCGATTGTACACTTATCTTTGAGTAATTCTTATCACGTACATATAGTGTGGAGTTTATAAACTTTGTTTCAAATAAATCAATTTTATTAATAATATCGGCAAGTTTAGAATATCCATAATACTTGGGATCAAAAGAAGAGTAATTTTTCTTTATTCCACTGCCTACCAAAGCAAAGTTCACCCAGTGGCCATCTTCTGCTTTAGGGTGGTCAATGATAGAAGCGCGTAAGCTGTTGATTAGCTTGGTATCACATTTTAGACGATTTTCATCCCACACTGATATGGTATTAGAGCTTGACTCAGCAGTTGAGATTGGCAATCTATCATCTTTTAGTTTAATAGAAAGCACTTTATTCACAGTGTATACGTCATACAATGCTATTGCTCTAATCAAGTCCGAAAACTTTGCATAGCCGTATTTATCTAATTTGACATTTTGATGATGTTGTTTGAGTTGACCAGCAATATAAGATAAATGCGACCAACCTTTATTGGAGTTAGGATTGTTCTGAATAACTTTATTTAATATAGTGATGAAATGTGTCTGCGTTTGCAGACTCTCTGTCGTCCATCGCATTGTTGTATTACTAGTGAGGTTTTTAGAGGTATTTGGATTATTCGATTTAACGAGTTTTTCTTCAGCTTTACTTTTCGTTTGTAGCGTAATTGCTGACAGTGTTTCTACATAGTAGAACTCATCACAAGCTTGAGTGAAAGCAATGACAGTGCTATGTTTACCAAAGCCAAATACTTTGACACCATTTTTGCGTATACGTAGTGCTAATGAAGTAAAGTCACTGTCACTTGAAATCAGGCAGAAGCCGTCGTAAACATCACTGTAGAGCAAGTCCATTGCCTCGATGACCATGCCAATATCAGTAGCATTCTTACCTTTAGCATAAGCAAATTGTTGCATAGGATTGATGGCATATCTTAGCATTGCGTCCTGCCAGCTTTTAATATGAGCATTACCCCAGTCACCATAAATGTTCTTGCAAGTGATACGTCCAAACGTCTCTATCTTTTGCAAAATATAGCCAATATTATTTGCCGAGGCATTATCGGCATCGATAAGCACGGCAATATTATGGAGCTTAGCTGGCATTCATATTCCTTAATATATTTTTTTAAACTAATTACTTTATATTTTTCATTGTTTCTTAACCTTGACAGCCCACCAGCCAAAGCGCCCCGCGACTTTGTTTACTGAGTTGCGGGGTAGTCAGTGGAGCAGTTGTGGCGTTAGATCCGTGAGCAGCGCTATCCAAATTGATACCAGCGCTCGCAAGTAGGGCAGATAATAACTGAAATTTTACCGCATAGTTCATATTTTGTGCATGCTCATGGACGAGGCTGGCAGTCACCATGCCGATTACCTCGCCTGTTGGCAGTAACAGTGGACTGCCACTAGAGCCGGGCTGAATTGGTGCGGTAAATTGCATGTAACGAATGTCATCGCTTAAGCCTGTTAGTCCTGAAATACAGCCCTGCGTGACTTGTAGTTGACTACTCAGTCCTGATAGCGGGAAGCCCAAAGTGGTGATAGTCTCGCCCAAAATATCCGAACACTGCTGCGCCAATGGCAGGTGGCAAGGTAAAGGGTCGCTCACTCTAATAATGGCTGAATCGCTACCGACATCACTGAGTACCACTTGCGCCTCACGGTCAGGCTGACCTTGCTGGCGTACACCAATCATCGCCGCCGATTCAATGACATGATAACAAGTCAGCAGGTGATACTCATCAATCGCAAAAGCCGTACCTGTCCATGTTTCACCAGCTTGAACTTGGCGAGGCGTGCGAGTGTCACTATTGGGAGAATTACGCTGCTGCTGCTGCGCCTCTTGAATGAGCGCATGAGTATCTGGCGGACGAATATCTAGACTGACTTGTACTCGTTGCTCAAGGCTTGCCAGTCCTTGGGTCGAGCTTTCACCGAGCGCTCGGCATTTAAATTGCCCATTGCGTTTGTAAATCTCAAACACGATAGCGGCTTTGACATGGCGCTCGCTTGCTATGAAGTCATAGTGAATAGCGCCACCGTTTAACGTCAAACTTACCTTGTGTAATTCGACAGCGGGTAAATTAAGTGTTGGCTCTTGATAAGTATAAGCGATTAGTTGTAAGAAGCTAACCCCTTGCACATCAAATAAATCAGGTAAATCAAGCTGCCATTCGCGTGGCGTATCGCTATTGTCCAGCTTTGCCCAGTCTTTAGGCTCGTGCAAATAGGCGGGACTACAGACCGCTTTGCGCTGCTCATTTAGAGGTAGCCATAATAGTCCAAGTTGCTGCCCAAACCTAAGCGAATCTGAGGTCGTAAATTCAACAGTACAGCGTTCTTGAGTGATCACTGTGTTTGCGCCTAACACTAATGTGGTCTGTGCTGTCATCGTATGTATCCTAATTGATATTTTCGTGTAGTCGTACTCGCGCGGAGGCTTTATTCGTATGACTGCGATAGAAACCATATTTAGCTATGCTAAGAGTTTAACTCAGATGTTATATCAGTGATTTTAGAAAAATGAATATGCTATGGGGTAAATAGTAAGTGAAAAGCATAGCGTCAGTTTAAAGTAAAAAACGTGTACTCGTCACAATGTTTTACTGACAAGCTTTCGCTATTAATAAGAATGATAGAAGCTAAAGAAAATCTATTAATAACGTCACATAGTTTTAATATGATTCGATAGAAACTCTATTGAGTTGAGTAAAACCTTATCCAAATCATGGCTTTAAAGAAATAAGATGTCTATAAATTAGTAAACTTATATTCTGTATTATGCCTTGAGCCATCTATCGGATAATGTCACCACCTATCGGACAATGGCTTGTGAAGTATTGCTAGACCATAAGAATATCGTGATAATGCGATAAAAATTCATTACTGTTTAGAAACTTTACTGTAGCCTGCTGCTCGTAAAGAGATTTCAAAAGTAACCCCGTATCTGAGACCACCGTTCCTGTCTTATTTTAGCGCTCACTTTTTATTTTTAAATATACAAAAAGCTAAGAATTGCATAGCTGCGAGTAATGCTGTGTTTGATAACTATGCTTATAAATTTATCAGTTATTACAAGTAAGACGGTTTAGTCACTCTATGTTTAATCGCATAGTTAGAAAAGAATTTTACATATTGCCTTCCCATCATATTTATACGACATAACAGTTAACGAGATAGAAGCTCGCTGTCTGATTTATACAAATGGTTTGGTATAAAAGCTTAGCAGTATTTTAGAAAAGGAATGACTTTTGAAATTTTCTTGTGCATTAGAGACGTCTTCTGAACGCATTCGTTTGGTTAATGTTATTTCACCACTTATCAAAGCAGGTTATCAGCTCGTCTCCCAGAGACAAGAATCATCAGGCAGTGGTGGCAACATCATTCATGTCATTGCGAGAAGTATAGGCGCTAAGACGCAAGCGGATTTGATCGACGACTTGTCCTCTATTGATGGTTGTACCTTGTTTAAACTCGAAATTGATGAAGAAGGTATCTCATCATCAGCACCTGTGCAAACAGGCGAGGATGAAAAAACGACGTTAGCCGCTATTGGTGCTCAATACCCCAAAATAACAGATATCGTCAGCCAATACGAGGTTAGCTTGCCTAGCGATCAGCGTGCCGCTGCACTGCATCAGTTAGGACGAAAGGTTGGCGGTGGTATTTATCAACGTGATTATTCACTTGGTAGTCCACTAAAAATGCCAACGACAATCAGCCGAGAACTCGTACCAGCCTTGAAAGGGTTTTGTAAGGTCAAAGCGAAGAATAACGTGGTTTCTTTAATTAAATGTCCATTCTGTAAGTCATCAGACAGCAATCATTCAGGATGTCATTTTGTCATCGGTTATATCGAAGGATTTTTGGCGAGTAATCCTGCTATAGAGACAGTCCAAGTTGAGGAAACCAGCTGCGGTGCTGGTAGTACCAATATTTGTGAATTTACCATCGGGTAAACAAAATTAATCATAGACGACTCAATGTCTATATAAAACAATAGTGAGCGCATGGTGTGTAAGGGCTTATTCAAGTCTACGCTAAAAGGCTCAATTCTCATTAAATACAAAAGGCGAAAAAATGATTGAAGTTGAATATAACCTGCTTTTGGTGTTGGTTTCATATGCCATCGCAGTGTTCGGCTCTTATGTGGGTCTAAATCTTGCCATTCGAGTGCCATCTGCTAAGCCAGGATCAGACCTATATTTTTGGGTCGCGCTATCTTCGATTGCCATTGGTGGTGCTATTTGGTCAATGCATTATATTGGTATGATGGCAGTCGATATGAAAATGCCAGTTACCTATAATCTGGGCATGACAATTGTTTCGATGCTGCTTGCTGTTGGTTTTGTGGCTATTGGTATCATGATCGTAGGGCGCGGTGCGTCTAGCATGAGTAAACTGATTGGCGGTGGTGTCTTGACTGGACTTGGCGTTGCAGCCATGCACTATACTGGTATGGCTTCAATGCAGATGGAAGCTACGATGTCATACAATATTCCACTTCTGATCACCTCAGTGATTATTGCCATTGTAGCTGCTATCGCGGCATTATGGTTGGCATTTAACCTACGCGGTACCTTACAGCGTTTCGGTAGTGCGTTCATTATGGGTCTTGCCGTTTGTGGTATGCACTATACTGGTATGGCGGCTATGGAGATGGATGCTACTAACCATATGATGTCTATGAGTTATACGCATGATAGTGCAATCTCTTCAGCGATCATTATTTTTATTGGCTCAGCGATCGTATTGAGCTTGTTGTGGGTTCTTGCATCTAAGAATGCCCCTAAGAAAGCAACACTAGTATTTGGCGAGTAATTCTCAGCCGTTGTTTTTCATCGTTAATGTATGATGTAAACAGTAAAAAAGGTTTTTAGATTGCTATCTAAAAACCTTTTTTGTGCTTGACGATCTTGACTATCAATTAGGCTTATAGTCAATGAGGCCTATAGTCGATTCAATTTAAAAGTAGTACAAGGCAACCGAGTGTAGATGTATATGTGATACTTCAAGCGAGGTTAACGCTGTAATACTTTTATAGTGGAATGACTATATCCTCACTTAGTAAGTTACTCAGCGTCTGTCTCTTCAATTTTGACACTCATCATCAGCGAGCGCACCTGACAAGGCTTAATTTTTTGAGCAATGTCCTCTAACTGTGGCTTTGCCGTTAATCCTAGCCAATAAGCAAATCCGACTTGTGTGAGATCGATACCGCTATGCGCTGTATAACCGATGCCGCCAGAAGGGCGACTATTAATCTCAAGGACACGGTGTTGACCGTCATCATCTGCCTTGGTCTGTACGCTGACGATACCATCGCAACCAAAGGCTTTAATTAATGGAATCACCACATCCATAACGTCCTGCTCGTAGCCGACATGCTGGATTTTGCCAGTTTTATGACGAGTAACGGCTGCCAATACTTCACCATATTCACAGACAACATCGATAGAATACTCTTGCCCTGATAAGTAAGGCATCAGCAGCATCGGAATAGGGCGCTCATGTACCATTTGGCTATGAGTATAGGCATTCACAAACTGCGCGGTATTGATTTTTTTCTCTTCGGTAAAGTATAAATGCTCAAAGCTATCGTAATGCACGCCATCGTCTTTGGCCAGATCCAGCCGCCAAAAGCCTTGTGCAAAAATACCAGTGACCGGTTTGACGCATAAAGGCTGATGACCATGCTCGCTAAGTAAAGCTTCAAGCTCAGCAGTATTGTCAAAGCGCCAAGCGTCTGCCACCGGAATGTTATGGGCATGGCACTGCTGCATAAAGGCAAATTTATCATCGATACACTCTAATGCTGCGACGCTGGTTGCTCCTGTCAATAATCGAATGCCAGCGGCACTAAATGCCTCACGCTGCGCTTCATAGTCGATACCATTACGACCAGTCAGCAATACTTTTACGTTGTGTTGTTTGGCTTGCTCTAAGACAAATTGCCAGCGCGGTGTGACGGGTTCAGGTATGATTTGCTCATTACTGTCGAGTAGGGTTTTGGATGGCTCAATATATGTGCTGTCGGCAAACTCAAAAATTTCAGGTCTGTCATGGCGGTGTGACGCTATAACATTAAAGGGCGAGTGCGCTTGTGTTTTTAGGGCTTGCAGGCTGGCTAACATATCACGCTGGCTAGACTGACCTTCTGCCAACCAAGCGGCAACGGGGGTCATAGAAAGGCTATCGTTAGCAAGGTTACTCATAATTCTCTCAGCATTATTATCAATGTTATAGGTAAGTGTTATAGGTATTAGATAACCGGGTGTGATTGTCGCACGTTTCTTGTCAAGATGGTCAATACTCATCCGTTGCCAAAAAAGCCACGCTGCGCCGTCGCTTATAGCAAAGTCTATTATATAGAAATGCTACGCTCTAGGGCGTGTCCTCATTTAAAAAATGGCGATAAAAATGAGATAAGTTGCAGTCAGACAAGGAAAATAACGCAGATGATATCGAGATATTAGTTAGCTATAGTCAGAGCACTTTTAAACCGCTACGGTGTTATCCGTCCTAGATGTATTCAGTGTACTACCTGCGGTCGGTCGCCTTGTAGCGATTCTAAAATTCCTTGACTATATTTGACATTGTTTGGCAAGATTTAACTATTTTTAGCCCATTTCGATGACCATCGATTGAATTGAGAGCACGCCTTAGTGTGCTGATTAAAAATCTGACATTATCCATGCTACTATACGACGATAGTGAACATAAGAAACGCTAATATAATAAATAACTCAAAGGACATATGATGAGCCAGAACCAACTTCAAAAACTGATTGCTGGTGCCAATGCGCCACTACCGACGGACAATATTAGTATTCGCATTTTAAGTCAAAATGCCATCGATTGTGCTGCTTATCGTCTGACCACTGACGGTAAAGTGCGCGGTGATGGCGATATGATATTTTATGGGCAGACGCGTAGTGATGACGGCAATGTCAGCTTCCGAGGTCACGATAGTGACGGATTTTTTGATATTAATTTAGCAGCGCAACCGGCGAATATTGATAAAATTGCCTTGGCATTTTCTAGCGCGCAAGCCTTGGCGCAAATCGGTGATGTTGATATCCAAGTATTGCAAGGCAGTCAAGTGCTGATGACTTGTCAGCTTAGCAGTGCTGGGCGTAATGAAAAAGCCATTATCCTTGCAGAATGCTATCGTCGGCAGGGCAGCTGGAAGTTTCGATTTATTGCCCAAGGTTTTGAAGGCGGTCTGAAGCCGTTGTCTGAGCATTTCGGTGTTGAAATCGCCGATGAAGCACCAGCTCAGCCGCCATCTCAAAACAACAATCAGGCTCAAAACCAGTCACAGGGTCAGGCTCAACCTATCAATACTCAACGTCCAATCAATACGCAAAAGGCGGGCAGTGCCTCTCAAGCAAGCACGCCGCCACCTATTCCAGCCAATCCTGCTATCAATTTGAGCAAAATCACCTTAACCAAAAATCAATCCAGTATCAATCTTAAGAAACGCGATGACTTTGGCAAAATCTCTGTCAACCTAAACTGGAACCAACGTCCAGATATGGATAAGCAAGCACCGAAAAAAGGCTTGTTGGGTGATCTGTTCAAGCAGCATAAAGCGGGCGGTATTGACCTTGACGTAGGGGCGATGATTCATCTAAAAAATGGCGAAAAAACCCTGATTCAAGCTTTAGGCAATCGCTTTGGTAGTTTGCAATCAGCACCTTACGTTTGTCTGCGCGCCGACGATAGGACAGGACAAGTGAGTGGCGGTGAGTGGCTCGATATCAATGGTCAGCAGTGGTCGCAAATTGAGGAAGTATTTATCTTTGCCTTCATCTACGAAGGTGCGCCGAACTGGGCAAAAACGGATGGGGTAGTGACCATTCATGTGCCCGATCAGTCGCCGATTGAGACGCGCTTAACAGAAGGTACAGGCAACTTGCCAATGTGTGCCATTGCGCGTTTGGTCAATCAACAAGGCAGTATCAACGTTGAACGTATCAATCAATACTTTAAAGGCCATCAAGAAATGGATAAAGCCTTTAATTGGGGCTTTAGCTGGAAACGTGGTAGTAAGTAAGTGCTTGAATAGCACCCCTTAATACAAAAAATCAGCCCGTCTATTATAAATAGACGGGCTGATTGCTTTTGAGCGTTAACGTTTTAAAATGCTGATTTTCAAGCGTTACGAGCAAAAACTATTTAGACTTTATAAGCCATTAAGCATGTGGCGTAATAGCAGGCATCAAATCATGGAAAGTACGACCTGAGGCAGTTTCGCCAATGGCATGCATTTTCCATTCGTTATTATGACGATAGACTTTTGCCATTACCATCGCTGTATGACTGCCTTGCGCTGATAAGTTATAGCGCGCGACCTCTTGGTTATTATTGGCATTTACGATACGGCAAAAGGCGTTTTCTACTGTCTCAAAGGTCTGTCCGGTAAAGCTATTGACGGTAAATACCAGAGAGACGACATTAGCAGGGATTCTTGAAAGATCGACGTTGATAACTTCGTCATCGCCATCACCATCACCCGTGCGATTGTCGCCTGTGTGTACGATGCTGCCATCTTTTGATTTGAGCTGGCTGAACCAAATGGCATCGACTGCTTGCTTGTTGCTATCGAACATGATGCACGAAGCATCCAAATCGATAGAATCGCCGCCACTACCGCCGCCAAATAATTTGCCTAAGAAGCCACCTTTTTTCTCTTGCGGTCCTTGTGCCACGTCCCAACCTAGACCCAATTTTACTTGAGTCAGATCGCCGCCGGCTTCTTTGCTTAGGGATATTTTTTGTCCCTTCTGTAAACTAACTGCCATGATAAAATCCTTATATCACTCTCAAAAAATACGATTAGCTGTGTCAAACTCGCTTAGTCTACAAGGCGTAGTACTTGCACTCATTTTCCTTACTAATCAGATTTTTGTACATGATATTATAATAATTGTGGGTGATAAATTGTGAGTAAAATTGTCTTGAAAAATTAAGTTATAAGATATTATCTAAAAAACCACCACCGCCGCCACGACCTCCGGAGCTACTGCCCAAGATACTTTGTAGCCAGCCTTGATAGCTGTCACGATTGCGTGAGCAGATAATGACTTTACCATTGCCTGAGAAGTTCAACACCATGCCTTCGCCACTAGTGACTGAATTGATGATGCTGCTCATGATACCTTTCTTCTTACTGGTTGAGACCGACAGCTTGTATTCAAGATTCGAGTCCCAACAGACCACATGACCATTATCGATGATGACGTCTTTTTCTGGGGTGACATCAATCTCAAACAACGAGCCAAAGCCAGATACCACGACCTGACCTTGACCTTGCGTCTGCATAACCATAAAGCCACCAGTATCACCAAACACTGCGCCGCCAAGGTTACGTTGAATATTGGCTCTGATATCGACACCCGTTTGTGCAGCGACGAAAGCGCCATCGCTCAAGGTATATTGCTGATTACCGACATCAATGATTTGCATATCACCATCTAAGGTTGGCGCAAGTAAACAATCGCCTTCACCATTCACCGCTTCAATCTGCTGCTGAAACAATGATTCATCGTTCGCAAAACGGCGCATCAATGATTGCATGAGGCCACCTTGCAACTTACCTTTAAGCTCAAGATTAGATTCCATCATGACCATCGCATTGGCTTCACAATAGATCGAGTCGCCTTTTTTGAGATTGCAATGTAAAAAAGGCTCGATGGTACCGATTAAGCTAAACGTTGCGGCCATGGGGTGTAAATCCTTATTCTAATACAGTTGAAATATGCTTTTTTAATATGACATCTGTGATTCTAAATCATTAACTTGATTGATTTTGGAGACGCTATTAAATTTAAAGCCATCAAATGCTTTAAAAGGGCATACTTGATGGCTTATGTAGATAGCCGACAATCAGGTGTCTGACTGCCGCTATTAACTGTTTGAGTGATTAACGTTGCTATTAATAAACGTCTAAACGTTGACGCCATAAGAGCCGGCTAATGGTCCAAGACCACCGCTGAAGCCTTGACCAACGGCGCGGAATTTCCAATCACCGCTGTGACGATACAACTCGCCAAAGATCATCGCAGTTTCAGTGCTACCGTCTTCTGATAGGTCATAGCGTGCAATTTCACTGCCGCCATTGTCATTGACGATACGGATATAAGCTTCGCCTACTTGACCAAAGTTTTGATTACGGGCTTGGCCTTCATAAATGATGGCGCAAAGTGCTACTTTATTAACGTCAGCTGGAATGCTCGCTAGGTTTACTTTGATCGCTTCATCATCGCCATCGCCTTCACCAGTGCGGTTATCGCCAGTATGCTCGACCGCGCCATTGTCTGATTTTAAGTTATTGAAGAAGATAAAATCTTGGTCGTTACGAACTTTACCTGCTTCATTGACCAAGAAGCCAATCGCATCCAAGTCAAATTCTTGACCGTCAGTGGCGCGTGGATCCCAGCCAAGACCGACCGTAATATTGGTCAAACCTGGTGCTTCTTTTGATAAGTTTACGTTGCCGCCTTTTGTTAAGCTAATAGCCATATAGATATCCTTTAGATTAATAATTAAGTGGATTGGGTTGTGAAATAAATGAACTAAAATTATGCAGTGACTGATATATGTGGGTAAATCATAAAAAAACTACCTGTATGCCATACCCTGCATATCATTACGTTTTACTATACTAAGCGTTTGCTCAGTAAGCAAGGCGTATTTTGTGCACTTACCAGATGGTTACTAAGGGACATATCAGTGCTGCAACTCTGATACTTTTTAACAAACCTAGTAACAGTGGTTAAGATATTGTTATCGCAAAGTATTTTATGAGTCTTCAGAAGTTGGCTAAAGGGTCAGATAATAAGCAGCTGAAAAACTTTGTAAAAGTTGCATACCGTAAATAAAAAATGCTCATAAACGAAAACAGGTTATACCAACATCTTGGTATAACCTGTCATTAAAACGTATTATGCTAAACAAAATGTATGACGTTTGATGCTTACTACGCTTCAAACTCACTGTTTATCAGTTAATAGATTTTGCTTCTCGCTTACGATAATTGAGTGACGCGACAAACGCCCAGCCAATAAAGGTAATACCGATAAGGCCAGTGATAAGCTCTGGTACATGAAACTTCACCGATAGCAGCATAATAATGGCTAAAGCACCGATGGCATAATGGGCGCCATGCTCAAGATAGACATATTCATCAAGTGTGCCTTTATCGACCAAGAAGATAGTCATCGAACGCACGAACATCGCACCAATAGCAAGACCTAGCATGATGACGATGACGTCATTGGTAATCGCAAATGCGCCAATCACACCATCGAAACTGAATGAGGCATCAAGGACTTCTAAGTATAAGAAACCAATAATACCACCTTTCATAATCGCGCTAGTTGCAGCACCAGTACTGTTACCTTGAGTGTCTAGTTCTTCTTCAAGATCACCTTCAAGCATACCAGAGACTACCTGTACACCTAGATAAACCAAGATACCCCAAACACCCGCAATCAATACAGCAGAAGCTTGTTCAGCGGTAGCCCAAGATACTGAAATCATCAAGACAATAAGCGCAACGAAGACGCTCATGGCATCCACTTTACCTAGCTTTGCAAGACGACTTTCAAGCCAGTCAAACCAATGCACTTCTTTTTCATCGAATATAAAGTTCAAGAAGACCAGTAGTAAGAAAATACCGCCAAATGCTGAAATTTCAGCATGATGTGCCATTAGTCTTGCTGAGTATTCTTTAGGATCGTTCAATGCCAAATCTATAACTTGCATCATACCAAGGTCAGCGGTGACCGCGACGATGACAATGGGGAACACCAAGCGCATACCAAATACGGCGATTAAAATACCAACCGTTAAAAATATCTTTTTCCAAAATTCGTCCCAGCCCTTTAGGACTGAGGCATTGACCACTGCGTTGTCAAAGGATAATGAAATCTCCATGACGGCCAAAATAGCAGTAATAGATAGGGTGGTTATCAAACCGCCCATACCACCATGTGAATATCCCCACCACGCCGCGACTGCTAAGGCAATGGCCGTGAAGATAAAGTCTAAATAAAAATGTCTCATGACACATCCTGTCTAGTTGCGTAAAGCTAAGGTTGTCTATTATAGACAAAGCATAAAAAAGCGGTTATCGCTAACCACTTTTTTATGCATAATTCTAAACGAAACATAAAGCATTATTGGTTGTTTAGCTATCAATAATTGTGGCTATTTTGCAACTAAAAGTACGTTATTCATTAGCTTATTCAGAACTCTACAAAGCTACTTAGCATAGCTAACTAATAAAGGTACTTTGAATGCTAGTTTTAGCAGTGCTTATCACCCCAATTACGATAATGATATAATCTAAACACAGGTTTAGATATCAACGCCGTATTGCTGACACATGGCTTGCAAGCCGCCAGAGTAGCCCTGACCAACGGCGCGGAATTTCCATTCGCCGTTATGACGATAGACTTCACCAAATACCATTGCGGTCTCAACAGAGTAGTCTTCTGCCAAATCAAAACGTACTACTTCGGTGCCAGTATCTTCATTGACGACACGGATGAAAGCATTGGCTACTTGCCCAAAGTTTTGGCTGCGAGCTGCTGCATCGTGAATGGTGACAGTGACGACGATTTTATCGACATCGGCAGGTACTTGGGTTAGGTTTACTTTGACGACTTCATCATCACCGTCACCTTCGCCAGTACGGTTGTCACCAGTATGCTCAACCGCGCCATTGTCAGATTTGAGTTGGTTGTAAAAGATAAAGTCATGATCGCCGCGTACTTTGCCAGCGGTGTTTAATAAAAATACGCTGGCATCAAGGTCGAACTCGGCACCAGAAGTAGCACGCTCATCCCAGCCAAGACCGATAAGTAGCTTGGTTAAATTTGGGTCCGTTTTGGTTAGCGATAAATTACCGCCTTTATTAAGTGATAATGCCATGAGATTGTCCCTGTTGTTAGCGTAAAAATTTTTGGTATGAAGTAATGAAAATAAAAGCGATGTTGAACCAAAATTGGTGCAAGACCATCGCTTGATAACGCTCTATCATAACAACAAAAAATGACCCAATCAAAGTAGATTGGGTCATTATTGTGTTTCATCGTCATTGGGCAAAAAACCCAAATTTTGAGGAGCTAGACTGCTGAGATGAATTTCTCTATTTGTCTAGCACTTTTGTATCGATAAGCGCTTGATTACAGGCTTTGACGGTGACGAATCTCAAAACTTTGATGGATTGGTTTTTTGATATTAAAATCGAAGCCAATGGTTTTTTGGGTGATATCAACGATGTCATAGCGCTCGATTAACTGCTCATCGAGCTCAAAACGGGTAAAGTTGTTTGAGAAGTATAAGACGCCATCAGCGGTCAAGCGGTTCATCGCGCGGTTAATAATAGCGGCATGATCTCGCTGCACATCAAAAGTACCTTGGAACTTTTTCGAGTTTGAAAAGGTCGGTGGATCAATGAAGATGATATCGAATTGCTCGGTATTTTCCTTAATCCACTCAAAAATATCGGCAGCAACGAATTGATATTTATTGCGGCTGACATCCAAACCATTTAGGACAAAGTTTTGCTTGCCCCAATCGAGATAGTTCTGCGACAAGTCAACGCTGGTGACTTTTTTCGCGCCAGCCAATGCCGCATGTACACTTGCCGTACAGGTATAAGCAAATAAATTCAATACTGATTTATTACGACTGTTGTCTTTAATCCGAGCGCGCATATTACGATGGTCAATAAATAAACCGGTATCGAGATAGTCGGTAAAGTTGACGTAGAAATACGCGCCATCTTCGCGAGCAACATGAAACTTGCCACGCTTTTCTGTGGTGTTCTGCTTACTATACTGATCATTACCAGACTGGCGTGCCCGAGTTTTGATAAAGATTTGTTCGCGATTAATATCAAACACTTCACGAATACCCATCAAAGCTAGATTAAAGCGTTTTTTGGCGGTCTCGGGTGGAATGGTTTTTGGTGGTGCATATTCTTGCACGTGCGCATAGTCACCGTATAAGTCGATAGCCACTTTAAAATCAGGCAAATCGGCATCGTAGACACGCACATTACTCACATTGTCTTTTTTGGCCAGTTTCTTGAGTTTGGCAAGATTTTTTTGCAGGCGATTGATAAAGTCTTGACCGTCTTCTACTTCAATCTCACGCTTTTCAAAACGGCTCACAAGATTACCTGTTTGCCCTGCAATCAACTTGCCATAGCGGAAATAAACGGTAATGGCACCATTATGACAGCGTAAGGTTTTTGGTTCTTTAATTGGTAAGATATCGACTTGCTCGACATGAGAGGCCAATATACCAAGCATCGGATCGACACCACTACCAGCAAAGCTGTCTTGCAATATAAGCCCAATCGCTTGATACAAGGGCTTAATCATCTCTTCATCACCCAAACGCTCGCCGTAAGGTGGGTTGGTGATAATTAGAGGATTGCTCAATCGACCATCATCGACCAACGGCTTTAGCACACTGCTTAGCTGGTCAAGGGCGCGGGTTTCAATGTCGAGTAACGGTAGCAAGTCCTGTAAACCAGCGGCAATAAGGTTTTTTTCTGTGGCGATAATCGCGCCACTATCGGCATCAAAACCCAAAATGAGCGGTAGGGTATCTGGCTGCTCGTTAGCGATTGCTAAGCCTTCACGGAAACGTGTCTGGGCATCATCAATCATCTGCTGCCATAGCGTCTCGTCATGATGCTGCCATTGGTAAAAACCAAATTGATTGGCGGCTTTGTCGATACCCACCGCATAATCACAATGCATGAGTAGCGCTTCAATGATAAAGGTGCCAGAGCCACACATTGGATCGACTAAGGCATTATAAAAAGGCGCGTCGCCAGCATCATTTTTCTTATGCCAGCCTGCGCTATAAAGCAAAGCTGCTGCTAAGTTTTCTTTTAATGGTGCTTCGGTCATCGCCACGCGATAGCCACGGCGGTGTAAACTGGTGCCTGACAAATCTAAATACAGTTCAGCTTGCTTGTCATTAACCGTCGCAAAAATAGCAAAATCCGGATGTTTGCTATCGACGTTAGGGCGACTGTCATAAACTTCATTAAAGGTATCAGCAATGGCATCTTTGATACGTAGCATCGCAAACTGTTGACTGACAGCGACGCGTTTGTCGACGGATAGACGGATGGCAAAGGTTTGCTCTAAGTTGAATTGCTCCGTCCAATTGACCGATTTTGCCAAACCATAAAGCTGCTCGGCCACATCATACTCAGCATTGATGTTTCTGCGTTTGATTAACATCAATACCCGTGACGCTACCCGCGACCATAGGCAAATAGTATATAAGTCACGCAACGTACCCGTAACGGTCAGACGCCCCGTACTTTTGATATCGCTTGCAATACCAAAACTCGTCAGCTCAGTCTGTAGTGGTGCCTCAAGCCCATCGGCACAAGTGATAATCAGCTCAAGTGACAACTCTGCTGAGATCGCTGGTGAAAGTGCTTCTGACAACGCTGGTGAAGATGCGGCGGCAAGGGCTGGCGCGGTTGTTTCGGTCATACGGATACCTGTGGGCTAAATTGATAAGTAATGATAAATAAGGCACATCATAAGATAAGATGTTTAACCGTCAATTTTACCATAATTACGCTATGGATGGTTTAAGTGGCTTTGATTAAAAGACGGCGTTTAAAATTTTGGCGTTAAGGTGTTATTAAAACTACTGCTATCTATAGTGAGTGAAAACTATAGTGAGTGAAAAGTAGTACAGATACACCACGCAATGCTGATATCCATTTTTCTTGCTTGCTGTGCCTGCACAGACAGAGGCTACAAAAAATTGATATCAGCAATACCGTCGCATTTTTAGGATATTTTGGCTATAGCGTCAGATTAAAAAAATGGCTCATTATTGGTTTTTAATCTAAGGCGTGTCCTCATTTTAAAATGGTAATACAAATGAGATAAATTACAGTCAAACAAGGAAAATAACAAAGCTCAGAGATAGAGGTTCTTGTAAAAAACATAAAAAAACTGCGTAGCCCTTATGTTCAAGGACTATGCAGTTTGGCAGTTTGGCAGTATTTGAGCCTCAGTACTTAAGCATCTATCGACGCCTGATAATACCAGTCAAGAGCCAATGTACTTAAGCATTGTGATTAAGCCTTACTTTTCAAATAATCTAACATAGTGTCTGCATCTGATACTTCAAATGGGTCTATTGGACAGTTGTCGCCAAAATCAGGTTCCTTAAACACTTTTTTGATGGCTTTGTTGTCGACAAGCATCGAATAACGCCATGAGCGCATACCAAAGCCAAGATTACTCTTATCAACCAGCATGCCCATTTTACGAGTGAACTCACCATTGCCATCAGGCAGCAAAAAAACGTTTTCGCGGTTTTGCTTTAGGCCCCACTGATACATGACGAAGGCATCATTGACAGAAATACAAACGATTTCATCTACGCCTAACGCCTTAAACTCATTGTAAAGCTCTTCATAACGAGGTAGGTGGCTGGTCGAACAAGTTGGCGTAAAGGCACCTGGTAGTGAGAACACAACCACTTTTTTATTGGCAAATAACTCATCTGTGGTGAGGTCATACCATGTGAATGGGTTATCTCCTCCAATAGATTCATCACGAACACGAGTTTTGAAAGTCACATCAGGTACATGGGTAATCATTATTTACTCCGATTTGGGTTATTGTCTTTTTGTTTTCAAAATGCTGCATTTATATGATAATAGTTATAGTAATCCATAAGCAAATCTTTAGGCTTATATTCACTATATAGTTAATACTAAATAAAATGGATAAGTTATTTAATAACGCGAAACTGTTATAAATTTTTCTGGCTTGCTGTGCCTATGCCGACAGAGGCTGCAAAAAATTCATCCCAGTCCCGCTGTATCTTTTTCATATCGGACTGACTATATAAGCTATCAAAATATATGAGCTTTTTTTAGACCTTACAAGCTACGCTAGCTGCTTTGGCCATATCATAGAGAGCTATGTTTGAAGTAGTCTCTGTCGCTTAAGATTTTTGAATTTACTTTTCCAGATTAGGGGCATTCCTTAATAAACGTTATTTATTATCCTTGGTTAGCGGCCGTTTTTCTGATACGACCTGCGTTGTGGTCGCAAAGGGTTTGGTAGCGATAGGATAATCGACGTCTTTTGGCATCAGTAAGCGCATATGCGGGTAAGGGGTGGAGATATTGGCGGCATCAAAGGCACGCTTGATATCCTCTTTTAGACCTTCCTTGATTTTGGGCATGCGCGCGACAGCGGCAGGCTTGACCCAAAAACGCACGATAAAAAACACTCCGTACTCACCAATTTCATCCACGGTAGCTGAGCATTCAGGACGATTGAGCACCACTTCAGTATCAGCAAGGACTTGCAAAATTTCCTTGCGAGCAGTGTCGACATCATCTTCAAAAGCGATACGCACACGAATATCGAAGCGAATAAAGTTCTTGGAGGTTAAATTGGTAACTTCAGAAGAGGCAACGTTAGAGTTGGGAATAATGACGGTGATGTTGTCTCGAGTCAAAATATGGGTGGTGCGTAATGCAATGAGTACGACACGACCTTCATTGTCATTGATATGAATCCAGTCGCCAACCTGAAAAGATTGTTCGAGCAAAATGGTGATACCCGCAATGAAATTAGCAAGGGTTGATTGGGCAGCAAAACCGACTGCCAAGCCCACAATCCCTAAACCTGCGACCAATGAGACAATATCAAAACCAAATTGCGCCATGACGCTGGCAAGTCCGAGTACCAATAGCAGCACTGACAAGATGTTTTGAAGCAGCTGCTCTATAGAAGCGTTGAGACCATAATGCTGTAGCACTCTGTGAATAATCTGTCCAGATGACGTCCAAAGTACGTAATAAATACCCGCCCATGTACTGGCTTTTGCAGTGGCCTTGATAGTCTCTGGCTCAAAGTAAATTTGGCTCATAATGGCAATCAAGCTGGTAACTATCCAGATATAACGCAAAACGGAACGGACGATTTTGGCACGGCGCTCATTCAGTCGAATGCGAGATTTGCTTTTTTTGACAATATAAATAGCCAACCAATAACAAAACCCCAATACCGCAAGCAGTATTAGGATTTTGATACCAGTGCTAACCAACTCTACTGCTTGCGATGTCCAATCGAATGACTCTTCGTCTATAGAGCCGCCCAAAGCGAGGTAAAGGCTGGTGTGCAGGTCACGAATAATCTCTTTAAAAAAGTCGGTAACACTGGCGATTGGCATTTTTTCGTCCATGCAGGGTGTGTTTGTACAAAGTTTTGTACACGAGATGCTTGGCTATAAACTACCTCAAGTTATCAAAGCAATCAAACATAACATGAGTGGTGATTGAGACTAAGCCCTCACTTCTTGGAAAGTGTGACTGAGGTATCCATTAAGAGTTATCTTTTTGTGTGTCTTGAGATTGGAAAGGTATCTCCATCTTATACTGGACATCACGTAGCGCGGTACGCAAACCTTCTAGTATCGTTGGATGATAGAAAGGAGTATCGAGCATGGCTTTGATACTCAAGTCATTGGTAATTGCCATAGCGAGTATATGACCGATATACTCGGCATCAGGACCTACCATGCTAGCGCCTAAGATTCTATCGGTTTTTTTGCATCCATAGATATGCAACAGACCACAGTTGACACCCATCACACGACTGCGACCTTGGTTATCAAAACTGACGCGACCAATGACATACTCCAATTCTGGATCTTGTTGTATTTCTGGTAGAGACATACCGACATTAACGATTTGGGGCGAACAAAACACGATAGAAAAGGGCACTGCTGGTGGACGGATATAGGCAGCGTCTTTATTGTCACAGACCATATTACCTGCACTAAAACCTTCATCACTGGCCACATGTAACAGTGGAATATTGGCATTGGCATCGCCAACAATAAAGACATTCAAATCACCAATTTGACCGGTTTTCTTGCTCAGATCTTTTGGGCGGTTTTTTTCATCGAGTACAACGCCTAGGTTTTCAACGCCTAGCTCGTCAATATTGTTACGGCGACCTGTCGCGACCAGTACGTATTCCCCTTGCCACTGCTGTGTCTCACCTGCGCTGTCTTCATAGTCAATAAAAGCGAGTGAACCTTTATTGCCTTCAGCCGTTTGTACACCGACATCGTTAATTTTACTACCTAAGTGCATCATCAGCTCGCGGCTTAAGCAGTCGATGGCCTTATTGCTAATGTCTGGATCTTTCAGTCCAGCCACCTTTTTGACGCGATTAAATAATGTCACATCCACACCCAAGCGATTAAATGCTAGTGCGAGCTCCAAGCCAATGGCACCTGCACCAACGACCGCCATAGATTTTGGTAAGTCTGGCAGCTCAAAAACGGTATCAGAGGTGAGCAAGGTATCACCAAGCTTGTCCGCCCAACCTTCTGGAATAAAAGGGGAGCTACCTGTGGCCACGATGATTTTTTCTGCTTCAATCACCTCGTCATTGACCTCAATCATACCTTGTTTATTGATATGAGCGTGACCCGCTATTTTTTTGTGATCAGGCCAGCTATCTACTTGCTCTTCGAGATAGCTTTCGAAATGACTGCGTTCGTCGCGTACGCGCCCCATCACTTGTTTGCCATCTATTTGCACAGTTGTGTGAATACCGAATTCAGCAGAATGGTTGGCATCATGTGCACGGTCAGCCGCTGCGATCAATAGTTTGCTAGGCATACAGCCTACAGTGACACAAGTCGTCGTCCAAAAGCCTTCGTTAATAATGACAACATCGTCTTTGATTTTACTGGCTTGGCGAAAGGCGTTTTGTCCTGCTGTACCTGCACCAATGATGGCAACAGAGACTTTACGGGTGACTTGATGGTTTGTGCTATCGACAGCGGTGTCGGACTGGTTTTTCATATTGTTCTCAAGTAGTTATATTTTATAGGATGTGAGTGACTGATAAGACGTTGGCTTTTAATCGTTTGTGCTCAGCGACTCAATAAACGCTATTTTATGACCAATAATTAGTGCCACTAATTATAATAAAAGTTATGGTGCCAATATCGTCAGTAAACGCTCAGTATAATCTTTGGCGCGTAGATTGCGCTGCGCATGCGTGAGATTGCCGTCTTTATCGAATACGAAAGCTGAGCGTACCAGACCTAGCGTTATCTTACCGTACATGTTTTTTTCTTTTATGACCTCAAAGTACTGGCATAGTTTTTCGTCGCTATCACTGATCAGTGGAATCTGTAGATCATATTTCGCGATAAACCTTTCATGAGATTCGACACTATCACGGGAGACCCCGACAATATCATAGCCCAAATCATCAAACTCACTAAGACGCGCCGTGAATTCTGTCGCTTGTGTGGTGCAGCCTGGAGTGCTGTCTTTTGGATAAAAATAAAGGATCAGTCCTTTGTCGGTATGCGCAACCAAGTCTTTTAGGTCAATGTCATCATGAATAAAGTGACCATCGAGCTCACGCACCATCGTCACTGGAAAGTCGGGCAGGGCGATAGTTTCTGTGGTTGGTTTAGCCATGGTAAAGTCCTTAGTCATTTTAATGTTTGTTTGAGTTATGATTGTCTTATTATAGGCAGATTAGCAGAAATAAATACTCAGTTTTACACTTCACTTATTCATTGGCAACAAAAAAGACTGGTAATGACCAGTCTTTTTTGTGTTGAACCTTTTATCAATTATGCCGGTTTTTGTGGTTTCTTTAGATCTAAGCCGACGGTGCATTGCTGCAAGTCTTTTTGCATTTCCTTCACGTAAGATAGGCCTGACGGGTCTTTCTTGTCTTGGGCGTAGCTTTCAATTTCCCACATTTGACCGATCGTCATGTTGCTACGAACGCCAATGGTGCAATTGCACAGTTTGGTCGCGTTATTTTTATCAGCAACTTTATATTTGACGGCCCCGCTCACACAGGTATTAATATTGTCTTGCTCGATATCGGTAGCATTGGCCTGTGGTATGGCAAAAAGAGCCGCTAAGGCTAGGGGTAATACTGGCAAAAACTTCATAAACATCCTCTCAAGGGTAGCGTCAATTTTGTAGATTTTTACTCAAAAATTAAATTACTGAGGTAAATAAGGGTATTTCTCTATCAGTTGTCTATCTGATGACAGAGAGAATCGTCCATACCATAGCAAGTATCGTAATTAAAATACAACGGCGGCGTGCTGTGTTAATGCAAGCGAATGTTTCGCTAATGTTTAGTTATACTGTCTGTCGCTATGAGTACTTAAACTGTTAAGGTTGATAATGAGTAGGATCAGCGATACCTGCTTGGGCGAATCCTTGGCGACGCAAGGTACAGCTATCGCAAACACCGCAGGCAAGACCATTTGCATCGGCTTGATAGCAAGAAATCGTCTGACCATAATCGACACCCAATGACAGCCCAAGCTCGATGGTTTTTGCTTTTGACAGCTGCTGTAATGGTGTCTGAATGGATAAATGATGGCCAGTAACGCCCGCTTTTGTCGCCAAGTTTGCCATGTGCTCAAAAGCGGCAATGTATTCAGGACGACAATCTGGATAACCTGAATAATCGACTGAGCTGACGCCAATAACGATATGGTTGGCGTCGGTCACTTCAGCGACGGCTAAGGCATAAGATAAAAATATGGTATTACGAGCCGGTACATAGGTGTTTGGGATGGCATCGTTATCAATCTCATCACGGTTTTTATTAGGGAACTTCTCCGCATCCCCATCAGGAACCATCATACTGTGATCCGTCAATGATGAGCCACCAAGCTGAGCGATATCAATATCGATAATGCGATGGTTGACCGCTGCCGTTTCGGCGATATTTTTTGCGGCGACAAGCTCACTATTATGGCGTTGACCATAGTTGAAGCTGACCGCAGTCACCGATGCATAACGTGCCTTGGCCCAATACAAACAAGTCACCGAATCAAGCCCGCCCGACAGTAGCACAACGGCATTTTGGCTTTTATGCAGAGCATTTAAGTCAGTATCGGAGGCTTGATTATTGGAGGTGCTTTGCGAAGTAACGTTAGTCATAGTGTTATCTATTATTGGTTTACGAAAAACGGTTATTTTAGCAAAAATCCAACCATTACAGAACCATGCAGCCATTATTTAATGTCCTCTTTTCAAACTGTTAGCAAATTTTGTTATAATCCCTGCTTTTAAAGCATCAGTGTTAACGCTTGCCCATCATGTATGACAGCACTGTAATAGCAGTTTGCTGTATAGCAAAATCACCCTTGTAAAGATATTGAGTAACTTATGACCGCAGCGACCTTGTTTACACCAAAAATTACGCCAGAGTTTGATGAGATGTCTGCTGATGCAGGTATGGCTGACTATACTTTAGAGATTGATAGTATGGAAGATGATGATGCCGCTGAGGATGATTTGATGGCTGAGCAGTTATCACCTACTCAATCAGCACAGTTTCGCAAGCTACAGAAGAAACTGCGTAGACAAGTATCTTGGGCGATTCGTGATTTTAATATGATCGAAGAGGGTGATGTGGTGATGGTCTGTGTTTCAGGAGGCAAAGACAGCTATACCTTATTGGATATTCTATTGCTGCTAAAACGTATTGCACCGATTAATTTTGATATCGTCGCGGTTAATTTGGATCAAAAACAACCCGGCTATCCAGAAGACATTTTGCCAGCGTATCTAAACGAGCAGGGCATTGCCCACTATATTTTAGAAAAAGACACTTATAGTATCGTCAAAAGCGTGGTGCCGGAAGGTAAGACATATTGTTCGGCATGTTCGCGTTTGCGTCGTGGCTCATTATATGGTTTTGCCAAACAAATTGGCGCGACTAAAATTGCTCTTGGTCATCACCGTGATGACATGCTCGCGACTTTCTTTTTAAACTTGTTCCATGGTGGCACGCTAAAATCCATGCCACCGAAACTGCTCAGCGATGACAAGCAAAACATGCTCATTCGTCCATTGGCATACGTTGAAGAAAAAGACATCATTGAATATGCACACCTAAAAGATTTTCCGATTATCCCGTGCAATTTATGTGGTAGCCAGACCAATCTACAGCGCGCTATTATTAATGACATGCTACGCGAATGGGACGATGCTCATCCACAGCGTTTGGCTTCTATCTTTAAGGCGATGCAAAACGTGGCACCGTCGCAACTAGCAGACCGTGAATTGTTTGATTTTGAGCGATTAAGTCTCGATCGTGATGATAATAAGCGTTTGTTTGAAGGGGATAATATTCAGGCAGGGCAGACCGATAGCTTGGCTGAAATTGGCTTACCAATAGCGCCACAAACGCAAACTTTTAATCCAAAGTTTGCCAGTAAGCAACAGTCAGATAAAACGATAGAAAGCAGTCGACCCACACAGAAGATTCCAACAATTAATCCTGTTATCTAGGGCGTGTCTCCAACTCAATCGATGAATATATAAATGGGCTAAAAATGGCTAAATTTTGCTGATATTAATTTTTTGTCGCCTCTGTCTGTGCAGGCACAGCAAGCAAGAAAAATGGATATCAGCAGTGCGTGATGGTTCGATATCACTTTTTACTCACTATAGCCAAATAATAGCCAAAAAAAACCAGCTTATTAATGGCTGGTTTTTTTATGTCTTAATGAATTGATTATTCGCTGAATCTACGAAGTCTATATTTGTATAAGTTAACTCTCAGCAAATACTGGTAGCGGGTCAAAACTAACCTTTGAACGTGGCAATTTTGCCACATCTTGCATACGCCAATCATCTTTGCCTTCATTGCTCACTTGCAAATAGTACTTGGCTTTTACGGGGTCAATATCTACCTTAGCGCTATATTTATTACCTTCTTGGTGCTGTAACACCACATCACGATCTTTTTTAATGTCGGTCGCATGGGAGATTGATAAATCTAATTTATCAGGATAAGTAAGCGGGGTGCCATTAAGTAATTTGCCCGATTGTAAGCTTTGCTCAGGATAATTCAAATAAAACACAATATTACCGTCATCGGCAAACTGCATCTCGCCATGCAGGTCTAAGTCATAAGTCAGCTTGTCACGGGACACATCATGATAAAGCGTCTTGCCATCCATATACCAATCGTCACGAACCACACTGTCACGGATCTGATAGGAGTAATAAACAAACCAGAGGCAAGCAATCACCACAAAGGCTGGCATGCCAATCACAAAGATAACCACCATATAGTTTTTATACCATGGCTGGCTATCTTGGTGCTTAAAATTTGGTGCTGGAGTAGACATAAAATACCTGTTAATCAAATAGCTGTTTATAGATATCCAGTTATCGGATATCTATACAGTGGTATCGACGGATAAATTGACGGCTAACGGCTGTCAGTTTAATGATAATCTATAACCCGCTCGTCGATGACTAACGGGTGAAATATATGAGTCTACACTTGCCACACGCAAGCGTTTACTGACCTTGGGTGGTAAAGACGTTTTGTTTGCTGACCATGTACTGACCATCATTGCTGTTCACATTTAGGGTAACAAGTGTTTGACCAGATTCAATGACATCAGGATCACCATAAATACTGACGGGCATATCAAAGCTTTCACCCGCTTCTAATGGTACATCATTAAAACGCAATTCCAAACTCAGACCTTCTTGCGGGGCAAGGGTTATCTTGTAGGTATGCGGCTCTTGGGTTTTATTGGTCAGCTTGACGATATAGCTGTTTTCAATCATGCCTTGAGTATTGATCGATGACAACTGATTACGGTCACGGCGAATGTCAATCTCTAAGGGGACACGATCGGTCAAGGCATAAACGACACCACCGCAAAGCACGGTCAGTAGCGCTAAATAGGCAAAAAACCGTGGGCGAAATACTCGGCTTTTCTCTTTTTCTGCCAGTTGCCGTTCTGTCGTATAGCGAATCAAACCACGGGGATAACCCACTTTATCCATGACTTCATTACAGGCATCGACGCACGCGGCACATTGAATACAGGCCACTTGTAAGCCATCACGAATGTCGATACCAGTAGGGCATACTTGCACACACATCTGACATTCGATACAGTCGCCTAAATGCTCCGGATTGGTCCCTTTTTTGCGCGCGCCTCGTGGCTCACCGCGCTCATAATCATAGGAGACAATCAGTGTATCTTTATCAAACATAACGCTTTGGAAACGCCCGTAAGGACAGATCTGAACACACATCTGCTCACGCATGTAGCCGGCATTCACATAGGTAGAAAAAGCAAAGATAAAGACAGATACCCAAATCCACGTAGGCCAATCAGGGAAAGGTATAACGCCTATCATCTGCCAACTATGATATAAGCTATCAGTGCCGGAGACGTAGCTGACGAATGTAGTCGCCGTAATCATTGAAAAAACAAACCAAATAAAATATACCAAACCACGTTTAAAGGCTTTTTTTGCACTCATTGGTTCTTTATCGAACTTCATGCGCTTATTACGGTCACCAATCACCCATTTTTCAACGTACTGATATAGATGCGTCCAGATCGTTTGGGGACACGCATAGCCGCACCATACCCGACCAGCGTATACCGTTACCATAAATAAGGTAAAAGCGGCAATCAACGCAAAGGCGGCAATGAAATAAAAATCCTGAGTCAAAAAAGTCATGCCAAAAATATAGTAATGTTGCGAGGGCACATCAAACCATATTGCCTGCCTATCATTATAACGCAGCCATGGCAGTAACAAAAACAGCGCCAAAAACGCATACATACTAACGACGCGGATATTTTGATAAAAACCCGTGATAAATCGAGGATGAATACGATGCTTGGTGGCATCAAGATCAATCTGCTGTACAGGGATTTTATTGGGTTGTGGTGCTGACATAAACGTGCCTCTTTAAAAAAAGAATCAGTCTGCTGGCATGATGAACAAACACCTATAATAAAAAGATGTCGGGATGTGCGATGTTATCAATGTCAGTAAGTAGCTGAGTAGGATAATCACTGTAAAAAACAGCGAACCCTGCTACCAAATGAGCGATTGTAAATAGCCAATTACGATTGAACCATTCATACTAAAAATGGCGATCGATTCGTGGTTTTCAAATCGTGCTATTTTAGCATTATCCCTACTATAAATGGGGTAATAATGCTCAAAAACAATCATTGTATCCAAATTATATTGACCGACTAGTTGTCGTCGAGTCGCCTGCACAGCTGGCTTTGCAGAGTAAATAAGTATCATGACAAAGACATGAAAGCGCTTAAACTAAAATCTTCAGCCAAATTGCCAAACAAAAGGGAGAACTGCAATAACAGTTCTCCCTTTTTTCGATCTTATCCATTTATCCTATAACGACTGACTAGAGTAGTCTTAGTTAACGGTAGCTGCTGCCGGTGCTGCTGCTTTTGGCGCAGTAGCAGTAACAGGTAGGGCTTGAGTGGCCTTAGCTGGCTTGTCTGACAAAGAGTAAATATAAGCAGCAAGTAGCATAATACGCTCATTACCTAGCTTCGTTTCCCACTGCGGCATCACACCTGCGCGTCCGTAACGTAAAGTATTACGTACCGTTTCGCGCTCGCCGCCATATAACCAAATGGTATCAGTTAAGTTTGGCGCACCCGCTGAAATCATACCTTTGCCATCTTTATCATGGCATAACGCACAATTTTGTTGGAAGATAGCTGAACCTTGAGCAACCAATGTCTGATCAAGCTTGCCGTTGCTTTTACTACCGTTATTTGACGACAACGATAATACATATTCTGATGCTGCACGCACACCGTCTTCACCGATCTGATCGCGCCATGCTGGCATACCACCAACGCGGCCATTGTGTAGCGTGGTCAAAATATTTTGTGCTTCGCCGCCATATAACCAATCATTATCAGTTAGGTTAGGGTAGCCCGTGGCACCTTTCGCATTCGAGCCATGACATACCGAACAGTTCTGTAAGAACAAACGGCTACCGACTTTTAGTGCGTTCGGATTTTCAGACAGCTTTTCAATATAAGGGGCAAGCTCAGCAATTTTTCCGTCAATTTGTGTTTGCAAATCTGCAGGTGGTGTCTCACTACGACGCATGGTTGCTTGCAACTCATTAAGTGTGCCCAATGTCGCAGTCGCGCCCGCTGCATCTGCTTTTACCAAGATGCTTTGCTCAAAATTATCGGTAAAGATTCTATTATTGCTTTCAAGCTCACTGAATAGCTCGTTCTTAGAGGTCCATGGTACGGTTTCGCCATCGACTTCTACGGTGGCGATGCCTTCCCAGTGTGCTGGGAACATTGCTGGGAAAAATACCCAGTAAGCGACACCCCAAACGATTGAGCCAAAAAATATCACTAACCACCACTTAGGGAGTGGTTTGTCGTATTCTCGGATACCATCATATTCATGACCAGTGGTACCGTCTTCCTCAACGTCTGGCTTGTATTTTAATACAAACAGTAGAACGCCAAGAATAAAAAGCCAGCAGCCGAAACTGAATAGCGTGATCCAAGAACTCCAAAAAAATGTCATCGTTTATCCTTATTGCGCTGCTCTTCAGACAGAGACTTTATATCCTCGTCATCAAGCGCAAGTTGTGCATCTTCTTCGAAGCGTTTTTTGTTTTTTGGCGAATACGCCCACCATGCAACGCCTACGAAGGCAACAAAGGCAGAGACGGTCGCAATTGTTTGTAATTCACCAATACCCATTAGCGCTGTCCTTCCATTGCGGTGCCTAACTGCTGAAGGTAGGCGACTAAAGCATCAAGCTCAGTTGCACCAAGCACAGCATCAGGAGCACCTTCAATATCTTCTTCAGTGTAAGGTACGCCAAAACGATCGCGGAATAGACGCATTTTCGCTTGTACGTTCGTACCGTTGACTTCGTTAGTCGCAAGCCAAGGGAAACCTGGCATCACTGACTCAGGTACTAGTGACCGTGGCGCAATGAGATGTTGTTTTTGCCAGTCTTCTGAATAGCGTCCACCAACACGTGCTAGGTCAGGCCCTGTACGTTTTGAACCCCATAAGAATGGATGATCCCATGTTGATTCAGCGGCACGTGAATACGGCCCATAACGTTCAACTTCAGCACGCAATGGGCGAACCATCTGCGTGTGACAGACGTGACAACCTTCACGAATATAAATATCACGACCTTCAAATTCAAGCGCAGTCCATGGCTCCATAGAAGGTAGTGGGGCGTTCACGCCACCTTCTTCTGGACCCTTGTTATCATAAATCAGCGGTACGATTTCAACTAACGTTGCAAAACTAATCGCAATAACGATACCGATGACCAACAAGCCTGTATTTTTTTCAATAATTTCATGCGGTGTACCAGCCATGATCGCTCCTTATACTTTAGCTGTCGAGGTATTGACACTAGATTCGTGATCCGTAGGATCAGCAACATCTACAGGCTTACCTTCAGGCATCTTAAGTGTTTTATAAACGTTATATGCCATCACAAACATGCCCGACACATATAAGAAGCCACCAAAAGCACGACCAATATATGGGAAATGTGAGAACTCAACGGTATCAACGAAGCTATATACCAAAGTACCATCTGGGTTAGTAGCCAGCCACATCATGCCTTGGCCAATACCTGAGATCCACATTGATACGATGTAAAAGATAGTTCCTGCCGTCGCTAGCCAGAAATGCGTGGTGATTAAGCTGATAGAGTACATTTTTGGCTTATTATAAATACGAGGCAACAGTACATATAGCGAACCAATAGTAATCATGCCCACCCAACCAAGTGCACCTGAGTGTACGTGACCAATTGTCCAATCCGTATTATGCGATAGCGCATTAACGGTTTTGATAGACATCATTGGGCCTTCGAATGTCGACATGGCATAGAATGACAGTGCCACAATCATAAAGCGAATGATCGGATCGGTACGTAACTTATCCCAACTACCAGATAGCGTCAAGACACCATTAATCATACCACCCCAAGAAGGCGCGAATAAGATGATGGAGAACACCATTGCCAATGACTGCGTCCAATCAGGAAGCGCCGAATAATGCAAATGGTGACCACCAGCCCACATATAAGACGCGATCAATGCCCAAAAGTGAACAATAGACAAACGATACGAATAAATAGGACGACCAATCTGTACTGGGACAAAGTAATACATCATCCCAAGGAAAGCTGCCGTCAAGTAAAAACCGACCGCGTTATGTCCGTACCACCACTGCACCATGGCATCGGTTGCACCGCCAAATAACGAGTATGATTTAAACGCACTAACCGGAATCGCCATGCTATTTACGATGTGTAGTAACGCAATCGTAATAATAAAAGCGGCAAAGAACCAGTTAGCCACATAGATATGTGAGGTTTTGCGTTTGATGAGTGTTCCGAAGAAAACAATGGCATAAGATATCCACACCAACGCAATCAATATGTCGATGGGCCACTCAAGCTCAGCGTATTCTTTACTCGAGGTCAAACCTAGTGGTAATGTAATGACAGCAGAAACGATAACAGCCTGCCAACCCCAAAAGGTAAACCAAGCCAAATACGGTGCGAACAAGCGTGTCTTACAGGTACGCTGGACGATGTAGTAAGACGTTGCGAACAGGGCAGAGCCACCGAACGCAAAAATAACCGCATTGGTATGTAGCGGTCTTAGACGGCTAAAGGTCAGCCATGGGATGTCAAAGTTGAGTGCTGGCCATGCCAACTGTGAAGCAATGAACACGCCAAGACTCATGCCGACGATGCCCCATACAACGGCCATTATCGTAAAAAATCTTACGACAGTAATTTCGTACTCACGGTCAACTGGGGCGACTGCTGTGTTTTGTAAACTCATTGGATGATTCCTTTACAGCCCGAATTATCAACAGAATTAACTAACTCTCCGCGCTATCTGTATCAAATAAATTGATGCAAGCAAATAGTGACTGCGGTACATGCTGTTTTTTGACTCATTTATCATCTTAAGGTTATTAACTATCAAGCTAAGCTTCCACTTGGTATCTACTGATGCAAAGAGGAAGGGGGAAGCGCTAGAAAAATATCTCGCTTACAACCAGTTGATAGTAGGATTGTTAATAACTCGTTAAGGGGAATAAGGAGTGGCGCCGTATAATTAAGCATCAAACATCTAGCGATGCTAAGGATTTATCTTAATTACTACTGAAAATAACAGCACTAACGAAGATAGATACTGGTATCCATCTGGTAATAAAATATTATTGACCATTGATGTATGCTAGCGGCGGCTGACAAAAAAACAGATTAACGTAATGTTTAGTTAAAACTCCCGACTCTGTTTAAGGGTATTGTAACGCAATCCTAATCAAATATCATCAGAACTATGCGGCAAAATACAAACTCTTTGGTAAAAATATAGGCAGGCAACTCTTTGTAGTTATGCTAGGAGCCTATTTTATACCCAATTTTAAGACTATTCTAGAGGGTTAAATGATACGAATTGCAGGGTACAAGGACAAACTCTAGAGAAATTTTTGTAACAATGGCAACATTAGCCTTATAAATAGGTTTTACTTATCATCAAATCGCCCCTTATAATGAGGCTGAAGAATATCGATAGTAGATTTCCTATCCATTGTTATGACAACAATGACAAAATAACGATTTTAATCATTTGGACACAATTGGGCGGCGGTAATCCATAAGGTGACCCCAGTACCCCATTCATTAAGGATAATAAGATGGCAGTTTTTTTGACAGATGCATGGTTCGATGACGTTGAGAAGTTAGGTAGTGAAGCCGGTGAGCTAAATTTGCCGCCAGCGCTGGCTAATATGATTATTAACCTAAAAGTGTCCGACACGGACAAAGACATCGAAGCCAACTTTGCTGATGGCTTGTTGCATCGCGGCTTGAATGATAATGCGACCACGACACTCTTGCTTGACCGTAGTATCTTGCAATCTATCATCACTGATTTCGACACTAATGAAATTATGGGTGCGTTTATGGGTGGCAAAATTCGTGTCGAAGGTGACATGTCACAACTGATGGCGGTACAAACTGCGCGTCCAAGTGCTGAGCAGAAAGAATTGTACAAGCGTATCAAATCAATGACGACGATGGCTTAACGGCTTAAGCCTGTATTCTCTAGATTCTCCCAATCGGTTAGTTTTGATCAATCTCATTCACACTGACCATAAAAAAATCCCCTAATGCTATGTTAGGGGATTTTTTATGATCGGTGACTGTCACGATGACGTATAGTTAAGGAGAGTTGTTAAATTGCTTAGCTGGCTTTTGATTGCGCCGTCGCGTCTTGTGACTTTTGATTTTCTTTGTAAATGGCGGCTTGTAGCCAAACATTTGCCTGAATGTAGTCATGTACTTTGATAGAAGCGGTCTCTATTGTATTGAGCGCGCCAATACGTACCACGAATGGATCGGCATCTTGCTCACGTAGTATTACCACATCAAACAAGATAATTGATTTGCCATTAAAGAGAGTTTCTTGCTTGCCAAGCACTTGACCTTGGCACCATGCTTCGTCTTCTTGTCCCAAAGTATCACCGAACAGATACGCACACATATGACCCAAGTTAATCTCTACAGGAGCCATTTGTTCTTTGGTTTCAGGCTTCCATTCTTTGATCTGCTCTTGTAGATCGTCTGGTATCTGACCATCATTGGCAGCGACGATGTCATTAAACGCGCGGTGATAGCGGATGGCTTCTTGATCTTCTACCATAATGACTTCTTGCTGTTCGCTCAGCTTAATTTCATGCGCCCAAGCACTGAAATTCGCAAAATACGAACTGTCGCGTTGGTATAAGTGGCGATTGGCGGTATAAAGCTGGTCAAAGGCATAAATAATACTGCCATCAGCCGTACGTAGGCGCAGTACTGCGTCGTGCGAGTTGTCATTGGCGATGATACGCTCTATTTTGCAATGCAGCCCATAAGGACTGTCAACACAAGGGTAGGCGTTGATAAAACGTTCTGGTTTGCCGTCTTTCATTGCCAGTACTTGGTTGATGTGACAAGGCTGATCTTCAGACAACAACAAACAACTGTCTTTGGCGCTGACGTTGGGGTTAAGACCTTTGGGCATGGCCGCCTTTTCGATCATTTTTTGTAGCCACTCTGGCACGTCCTGACTCATGTCATCGGTTAAAATACGCCAATGATCGGCATGACCCGCAGCTTGCTCGTCGGATAATGTGATTTTGGTAGGAGATTGGATGTTTTTATACTGATAATTAATGGTCATGAAAATACTCAAACTTAAGTCAGCGATGAAGTTTGGACCTAACGCTGTGATTGCTTATCTAGCATCCAATATTTACAATTATTGGTCTATGATAGACAGCAATGTCAGCAGCACAGGGTCAGCAAACAACAATGAGGGGTTAGTGACAATTGTCCTTAGCATACAATATATAGGTATAGACGCAAGTAATAGCAAGCCCCTCATAAAAAATAATAACAAAACCCTGTTTTTATTAAAAAATACGCGCAGTTTTTGCTAATGACTGGCACATATCTGCCAAATTGTGTCAAACTAGCTCCCTTTTGATGGCCAAATCTGGCCTATTTTAAACCCTATTTTTGTGTTCGATTTATATGTTGGTATGGCAGACGCCATATATAAGGCGTTTGTCGCTGCTCGTTTTGGCGCATATAAAAGTCGCACGTAGATAAGATAAAGAGTTTGAATATGTTTCGTCCTTTAGCGTTATTTATCGGCTTACGATACACCCGAGCAGAGCGTAGTAATGGTTTTATTTCCTTTATATCGCTGATCTCGATGATAGGTTTGACCCTTGGGGTTGCCGTATTGATTACGGTACTGTCGGTCATGAATGGTTTTGACCGCGAGCTAAAAACCCGTATTTTGGGCATGGTGCCGCAAGCAACGGTCATCTCAAGTGAGGTGATTGGCGATTGGGAACAATTGGCAGATCGTATCAAAGAAGATCCAGAAGTGGCTGCTGTGGCACCCTTCATTCAATTACAAGGCATGCTGACGTCGAATGGCCAAGTGGCAGGCATTATGGTCACTGGTGTCGACCCTCAGTACGAAAAAAATGTCTCGATCATCAACGATCACATGACTGAAGGCAGTATCGATACGCTACAAGCTGGTGATTTTAGTATTGTACTGGGTGAAGAGATGGTGCAATCGCTGGGCTTAAGTATCGGTGATAAGGTGACTTTGGTATTGCCAGAAGCATCGCCATCACCTGCTGGTGTGATACCGCGCTTTAAGCGTTTTACCCTCACGGGTATTTTTAGTATCAGTCCAGAAGTGGACAGCCTCATGGCCTTTATTCCGATGAGTGATGCTGGCAAATTGTTACGTCTGCCAGCTGGTGCTCAAGGTATCCGTATGAAGCTAAATGATATCTTTACCGCGCCCATCGCTGCTCAAAAAGCGGCTGCCATTGCCCCTGATCGACTCTATCCGAATGACTGGACGCAAACGCATGGCAATCTATTTGGGGCGATCCAAATGGAAAAAGCCATGGTAGGATTGCTACTGTTCTTAATCATCCTAGTGGCAGCATTTAATATTGTCTCAAGTTTGGTGATGCTGGTCACGGATAAAAAAGCAGACATTGCGATTCTCAAAACCTTTGGCGCGTCACCTCGTCTGATTACCCAAGTATTTATGGTACAAGGCGTGGTCATCGGCGTCATCGGTACGATTGCGGGTACGATACTGGGCGTTATATTTGCGCTCACGGTTAGCGACATTCTAGGCTTTATTAATCAAGCCTTCGGTCTCAACCTTTTTGATGCTTACTTTGTCAATTACCTACCATCACAGCTGCGCTTGACGGACGTGGTATTGATTACTGGTGCATCGTTTGTATTGAGCTTTTTGGCCACGATTTATCCAGCACGCCGAGCGGCTAAAATTCAGCCTGCACAAACACTGCGCTATGAATAATTGAAGCCGTAAGCGAGGGATTGAGCCGCGGATTTGCTTGCGCGCTCAAGGCTAGAATGTTTAGTCAGGTTTAAAAAAATCATGAATATCGGTATAAATAAAATAAAGGAAGCGCTATGTCTGCCATTCTAAAGGCGACCAATATTAATAAGATATATGATGAAGGTGCAGTTAGCACCCAAGTATTGACAGGATTGGATTTGACCGTCCACGCGGGTGAACGCATCGCTATCGTTGGTACCAGCGGCTCGGGCAAAAGCACCTTGCTGCATTTGCTGGGTGGACTGGATACGCCAACCAGTGGTGAAGTCTGGTTGCATGGTCAGCTATTAAACAGTATGAATGAAACCGAACGCGGTGCGATGCGCAACAAGCACTTGGGGTTTATTTATCAATTTCATCATCTATTGGCAGAGTTCACAGCGATTGAAAACGTCGCCATGCCATTACTACTACGCCCAAAAGTATCAACGACTGAGGCGAGAGATCAAGCAATAGCGATATTAGAGAGCGTTGGTCTAGAGCATCGTTTGGCGCATAGACCTGGCGAGCTATCAGGTGGTGAGCGTCAACGCGTGGCCATTGCTCGTGCGCTCGTCACCAAACCTTCGCTCATATTGGCAGATGAGCCAACGGGCAACTTGGATTATGACAATGCGCAAAGCGTTTTTGGCCTACTATCAGAGCTGCAAAGTACCATGCAAACGGCACTACTGATGGTGACGCATGACCGTAACTTGGCGGCATTAGCGGATCGTCAGCTGTTACTGCGTAATGGTCATTGGGAACAATACTAAATGGCTTAAGTATGAGGTATCCTAAGTATTAAGGTATGTTCTCAATTCAATCAACAGTCATATAGATAAGCTAACAATGGCTAAATTTTGCCAAACAGCGAAGATAATATCCAGTTAATACCTCGATATTATCTTCGCTTTTTTTCTTGTTTGGCTACAATGTGGCTCATTTTTATCACCCTGCTTAAAATGATGACACGCTTTAGAAGAAATACCATGAAGTAGAGTATAAAAAATAGGTTGCCAACTATAGTTTGCTGAGTATAATTGGATGCAGTAAAGAGTAGTGCAGACAGAGTAATCCTAACAATGTATCTGATGTATTTTTTATATAGAATCGGCTGTAGTAGCCTTATTTAATAGAACAAGGATAATGACAATGAATGAAGATGAAGATCCAATCGCTGCTTTTGGCAGTGCCGAAGAAGGCAATGAGCCATTGAAACCGTATATTGATCCAACGTTGTTTGACACCGTCGACAAAGATGCACAGATTGAACTACTTACTTCAGTTTTTGATTCTATTACGCTGGCAGGTGTTGATTACGATTTAAAAGCGCAGGATAGCGCCACTGGCAAACGCTATACGCTGCTCAAAGACGAAAAAGTGGTCGATATCTTTGTGATGGATAGCAGCTTTACAGACAATGTCCTAGCAGCGATAGAAAAAGACAAAGAAGACGAGTAATTGGATTCAATGAGCCGTATGTGTTGAGGTTGCAGATTATCGTTTAGGCGGTTTCTCTTGAGCAGTGTGCTGACGTTTTTGCCAGCTTGACACGGTTTTATAACGCCAAATAGCTTTAAATGCCAATCCGCAAATGATGCTGGTAATAATAGCGAGTATGGCGCTTCCCACACAAAACGCGGTTAATGAAACAGTACCGTGATAAGTGATAAAGGGGTTAGCGCCATCAGATAGTACCCACAAGCTAAAATCAGCAATCATCCTGCCGATAAGTCGTAAACTGATCATCGGCACATCAATAATTTTGGCACCGATGTAGTAACCAGCATAAAAGATAGGCAGGCTAGTGACGGGGTTGGTGATCCACGTCAAACCAAGCGCCATAGGGACATTGGCACGAAAAATTAGCGAACCAATTAATGCCAATAGCATCTGTCCGGGCAGTGGAAAAAATGCACTGAGTACACCGATATAGACCGCTTTATTTAAGCTGTGCCGGTTAAAATGCCATAAACGCGGATCAGCCAAATGCGGTGCAAATAATTTCAAAATGCGGCTTTCTAGAATTTTCTCTGGTGTGGGCAGCAAGTCTTTAAGACGTTTTTGGGGCACAGTATCGCCTTTAATCGTTATCAACCGCAGGCTCAATCATATTGATGGGCTGATATAAAGAGATATTAGGAATAAAATACGGGTGGGAATAGTATCAGAAAAAAAGGGTAATAGTGTCGAATAATTATTATTGTAATACCTCTCATCAGTATAGGGCAATACTAAAATAAATGCTATCGCTTGACCAATGAGACAGTCGTCATTGCTAGAGTGAAACGATATACTCACGCCCATTTTTGTGAGCAACAATAATCCGTTAAAATTGACTGTATTTAAACAGTCAGCTCATTAAGCAAGGAGCGCTGGTGTACTGGTTACTTGGTAGTCTGGTGATTATCGCTATGATGGGCGTTTTGGCAGTCGCGGATAGTCTGGCGATACCAATCAACTCATTAATAGAGCTGCATAACGCTAACAGTTGGCTGCTATTATTAGTCATTATTGCTATTGTCTTGATAGCTATTAATCAGCGTCAAGCGCTGTCTATAAAATCAGTTAACGTCCAAAAGCTTTCTTCTAAACACCAACCTTCTCAACCTTTTTTTTCTCAAGACACGTCTAAATATTTTTCTTCTTCCTCTAAATTTCCCATTCGAATTGTCAATTATTTGCTGATAATGATACTGGCCATGGGGCTGGTGATGGGTAGCGCATTGCAAGCCTTGATGGGTTATCAGCAGGCTGAAGCGACCAAAATTACTGAATCTATGCGTGTACAGGCTTTGGTCACTATCGAGGGTATTAGTGATAGCGTTTACGATGGGGTCACCAATAGCGGTTATCGACAAGTCGCTACCGTCAGTCATATATCGCCCTTAATATCTGAGTTGACGGCTCAAGAATTAGATAGTGCTAAGGTCAATTATTTCACAAGTATGGAAAATAGCCTAAGCAATAATTTCTTTAATGATACTTCAAATGAAAGTAGTGACAGCAATATTGAATATCGAGTGCTACTCAATGCTTATCCAAAAAAAGGCTCTAAAAGCGCTCAGGTCGCTGATCTAAATCAGTTGCGACCGGGTAATCAACTGTTTATGACGTTAACGCTCGCACCGCTTGCTACCTCTGAGCAAGCTCTTAATAATCCCTCTGGGTTTGACAGTTATCGCTGGTTGCGAGGTCGTCATATCGATGGGGTGGCAAATATAGTGACGACCAGCACGTCGTCTTTTGCGCTCGATGAGTCGTCTGCATTGGAAGCTGATTCTCGCTCCTATCTTAAGCGCTTTCGTACTCGGATTGACCAAGGGCGTTGGCAATTGCGACAGCATTTTTATCAAAAGTGGGCGGGACAAACTACAGCCACGCAGCAAGCAAAAGCGGTGACTCTAAGTTTGCTCACAGGCGATCGCAGCTTAATCAATCGCGATACCAAAGATCTGTATCAATTGGCTGGTATTTCACATTTGCTGGCTATCTCGGGCACTCATGTGTTGTTTTTAGCGATTATGCTGGCAGGGGCAGTTGTATTCTTGCTCAATCGTCTGTATCCAGCCTTATATCGGCACATACCACGTTGGCAAGTGCGCTGGTGGGTGATGATCAGTGCCGCTTTTATTTATGCGCTATTCACTGGTTTCGATGTACCCGCTGCTCGTACTGCCTGGATGTTATTGGCGATAGGTCTAGTACGATTAACCTTGCTACCGATTAGTACGATGCGAGTATTGTTAGCTCTGGCAGTCTTGATGGCATGGTTTGATCCTTATGTGCTCTGGCAAGCTGGTTATTGGTTGTCCTTTATCGCTGTGGCGCTGTTGCTAAAATACGATAGTGCTTCACAGTCGCAAAATAACTCAGTGTTATCACAATCAGAGAAACCTCTCTCTCAGCATGATATTAAATATAGCCGTATTTTACTTATAAAAGTATGGCTCATAGCTAAGCGTGTCTTTAAGTTGCAGTTCTGGTTATTTATCTCGTTGCTACCCATTACGTTGTTATTGTTTGGCAAAGCTTCACTATGGGGTCTAGTCATCAATTTATTTGCCATTGGTTTATTTGGCTGGGTTATCGTACCACTCAATCTACTAGCTGGGCTTTGCTACTTATTATGGCCTGCGCTTGCTGATAGCATTTGGGTGTTGGTCAGCGCAATCATCGGTAATTTACATGATTTGATTACGTGGCTGACGTCATTACCAGCGCTGTCAGAGGCGTGGCTGTATACGCCAGTGAATATGGCAATATTACTGATGGTATTGCTAGCGATGTTGCCTTGGTTATTACCACGTGGACTTATCAGTCGTTGGCTGGCACTACCGCCTTTGACGCTATTAATGATGACGGTATATGCCAACCAGCAGTCATTAGCCACGTCACCAACTTTATATATATTACCCACTGGAGATCGCTATATAAGCGCGGCGGTGCTGCAATATCCTATAATGGATAACGAGGTTGGGGCTAAGGACAATCAGGCGCAGTCCGCGAAGGGAAGCGTGAGTTGGTTGTTTTTGGCAGACCACAGGCCTAGTGCTACGCGTACCATGCCAAGCACCTTGACGGCAGAGAAGCTGTCCGCGATATTAGAGCAGCAATTACGCACCTTATCGATTAAACGCTTAGAAGGGCTCGTAGTACAGACCAGCAGTGCAGGATTGACCGATACGCTCACGACTAACGATGCCAGCAATACATTTAAACCTAACGCCTCAGAGTTGTTGCCGATGACTGTTGCCAGAATAAGTCAGCGCCTACCGACCAACCAGTATTGGCAAGCAGGGCGTAGTGATCGTTGGTTTAAGCGAGAAAAACTTTATAGAGAAACAAGCGAATCTAACAGTGCTAACAATGCAGCGCATGTCACCACCAAAACGTATATCAGCCCTAAAAGCTGTGAGCAAAATGACTCATGGCAGCTCCCCAACGGGGATTTATCATTACAAGCAATGACGGGCTGGAGTAAGATAGATGATGCCAGTGTGTGGGACTGTACAATTGCCATCGATAGCAGGTTGCCGATACAAATATTGCAGTATAATGCAGCTGATCCACTTAATTCACCGCTGGCCACCTCTCAACTACTAACGGCAATTCCCTCTACAGCAAAAAATACGCAACCAAATAACCAAGAACTTACTATGCAAGCTCAGTCTTTGCCATCACGTATCGTTGTTGATGCCGATACCCATCAGCGCGTTTGGCAACTGTGGTCACTGCTCTGCCAAGCTGAACCATTTGATAATAGAGCCTATGGTCATCATACTTGGCTTGGGCACAGCGCCTCACACCTAGCGACCGATGATATTAAGCGCCAGCGTATCAATGAGGTCATTACTTATGATGATAATGCACTTGAGGCGGCACTGTCTCTGAATGCTCATTGAGTCTTAGAATAATATTTGGACGCGACATCTTATTTTGACAATACATTCTAAAAATCATCTTAACCGTAGCAGCGTTATAATATGGTGATATTTCACGGTTACACTCTTGAACCATAACCGAAATAGCACCATACTTAGTACTCTATTAATATAGATGACCCCTACAGTGAGAAAATTTGATTTCTCGCTGTATTTATTTTCTATATCATCTCTTTTATCGTTTTAGACTGTTTCTGACTTAGGAAGTTATATGCCCAACTGGCCACCAGACCCTAACAAACGTTCTGACAATTCGGCAAATCAGCCAACACAGATGCCACAGTCAAGCCAGCCAAGCGGACAAGAATGGCGCCTGATTGAAAATACCTTATTGGCTAGTGTGGTTGAGCAGCGCCGCGCTCGTCGCTGGAGTATTTTCTTTAAATTATTGACCTTTGGTTATATCTTATTGATATTTTTGACCCTTGGTCGTGGGTGTAGTAGTTCGCCAACGGGTATGGATGCAGTCGATACCAGCGCGCCGCATTTGGCCGTGGTTGAGCTGCAAGGCGTCATCAGTAATGACGATGTTGCCAATGCTTATGATGTCAATGAAGCTTTGAGAGATGCTTTTGCGAATAGTAATTCCAAAGCGGTGGCATTAGATATCAACTCACCTGGCGGCTCACCTGTACAGTCTGATGAAATCTGGCAGACTATGATGGAGTTGCGCAAAGAGTACCCAGATAAAAAGCTTTATGCTGTTATCGGTGATATTGGTGCTTCAGGTGCTTATTACATCGCTTCTGCGGCAGATGAGATTTATGTCAATCCATCAAGTTTGGTTGGCTCTATCGGTGTCATTATGCCAAGCTACAATGTCAAAGGTTTGATGGACAAGGTCGGTGTAGAAGATCGTACTATTACGGCTGGTGAGTACAAAGACATTTTAAGCTTGTCGCGCCCATTGACTGATTATGAAGAAAATCATGTCGAAAAAGTACTGGCAAATACGCATAAGCATTTTATTAATGCTGTAAAAGAAGGTCGCGGAGACCGCTTGAAAAACCCTGAGCAAAACAAACTGTTCTCAGGGTTGTTTTGGACAGGCGAGCAGTCTATTGAGCTAGGTTTGGCAGACAAGACAGGTAGTATCACAAGCCTGAGTAAGCAACTAGATCTTGATACTGTGATTAGCTATAGCCCAACTGATCCGTTCCAAATGTTTATGGATCGTTTTGCCGTGCAACTGGGTGCAGGCATTGGCTCTAGCGTTAGTCTTGATGGTTTTTTACCACAAGAAGAAGGTAACGTAAAGATGCGTTAAGCGTTTAATGTTTTAGATATACTGTGTATGATTGTTGAGGCTGGGCATGTAATTATGCTCAGCCTCAATTGTATGTAATGCTAAATAAATATCTTATTTAAGACTAAATCTTTAAGACTAAGTCGTTATCAATGTCGCGATAGCTATCAATTTTGCTATATTGGTGATATTTAGCTTAAGAATGCTATAAGGTTCAATCATTAAAAATAATATATAACATAAACCATCCCACGAGAGCCTGTTATGAGAGATGAAATAAATTTGCAGACCTTTGCAGCGCTACCTGTCTCCAAAAAAACCAATAAGCCCGTTATACATTTTGCCCATGCCAATGGGATGCCAAGTGCCGTTTATCAGCCGTTTTTTGAGCATTTAGCAGAGTTTTTTACCATTGAATATATCCCGATGTTAGGCAATACGCCTGATTATCCAGTGGATGATCATTGGCGTCGACTGACTCAACAGATTATCGACAGTGTAAAAAGCACCTGTGAGAAGCATGGCATCTCGCAAGTCGTGGCTGTTGGGCACTCGCTGGGTGCTATGTGTACGTTACAGGCGCTGTACCGTGCGCCTCAGCATTTTGCTCAGGCGGTATTAATGGATCCGCCTTGGATTTATGGCAAAGTCAGTTTTTTGTGGCATTTGGCAAAGACAGCAGACAGATTGCCTCTTATGAATAATCGTTTGATGGACAAGCTGTCACCAGCTGGCGTGTCTAAGCATCGCCGCGATGTGTGGGACAGCCGAGCCGACGCGTATGAAAAAATGCGGCATAAAGGTTTTTTTAAAAACTTTGATGAGCGTAGTTTTCAAGGATATATCGAGCACGGCTTACATGAGCGTGCGGATGGCAAGGTAACATTGGCGATTCCGAAAGCAAGCGAAGTGGCGGTCTTTCGAACCAATCCATCATGGTATTGGCTGGCACCAAATCGAGGGCCCAAAGTACCTGTCACATTGATTATTGGTCAAGACAGTATCTTTCTGAAACGCCGCTTCCCGCAGCAAATCAAATCCCGACTCAATATTCCTTATGCAACCCATGCGGGTGGTCATATGTTCCCGCTTGAGCATCCAGAGTCTGTGTCACGGCAAGTATTGGATTTAATCAAGCAACAACTCCCAACATGAATGATGCTCGCTACTTATTTAACGGCTTATATGAATAACTATATGAAGCTGTCAGGAGCATTGCTCGTTTATTTTTTTGAGTCACCGCCTTATGCCAAACCAACCTAGTGCTACTAATGACCCGTCTATAAATGCGCCCGAGCGTTTGCCGTTATTTTCACGCTTCGGTGCATTTTCAATGACCGTAGGAATGGTCATATCGTTTTTTATCAGTCAATTGTTAGGAGTATATGTTGCAGGCAAGCTGTTATTACCAGCAGCTAAAAGCTCAAGCGTGGCTGATGTATTTTTCTTTGGCAGTAATAATGGTACGGTCGTGAGTGTGTCGATCATGATTGGCGGTATCTTGCTAGTCGCCCTCATCGTTATGCTGATTCAATTAAGAGGTGGTAATTGGCAACAGTATCTAGCGCTCAAACCGTTTTCGGTAACGGTGGGTGTCGGTATGCTGGGCTTGCTATTGATATTTATGATTGGCAGTCAGGCATTGACTTACTGGCTCGATAAATCACCATTGGTATTTGTAGACCCGCTGTATCAGTCAGTCAGCTCAGTGTGGCTACTGGTGTTTGCGATGGTGATCGTTGCGCCATTATACGAAGAGCTGGTCTTTCGCGGCATAGTATGGTCTGCCATTGCTGAGCAATTCGTTGCCTCACCAAGTCAAGAGCAGCGTGGGGCGATCATTGCCAGTATTATCACCAGTTTGATATTTGCGGTGATTCACTTGCAATATGGCGTTTATGAAATCAGCACTATCGTGGTGTTGGCATTGATATTCTGCTACGCACGTGTCAAGTCTGGCTCGCTGTTACTACCAATGCTGCTACATATTGTGAATAATGGCGCAGCGATGTGGCAGTATTTAGCGCAAACAGCTTAGCTGACATGAGCGCCATACCGATGGCTAGTATGTGAACTCTATCAAACTATTGGTATATCAGGATTTGGCTATGCGTCAGAATTTAACGATAACACCTCATCTGCCGCTCGTTTAATATCATCAAGCGTTAGTTGAGGTTTGCCACTCAGTGATTGACGCCATTTTCGAGCACCTGTCAGCCCTTGAAACAATCCTAAATAATGACGCGTCATCGTGGGTAGTGCCTCACCTTTGGCGACTTTTTCTTCTAGATAAGGATAAAGCTGCGTCAAAATGTCTGAGCGCTTAGGTGCTGGCTCACCCCATAAGCTGTTGGCTTCTGCCAGTAGATAAGGGTTGTGATAAAACGCGCGGCCAATCATCACACCGTCTATATGCTGTAAGTGCGCTTGAATATCTGCAACTGTCTCAATACCACCGTTTATCTCGATATCGAGTTGTGGAAAGTCTTGTTTGAGACGATACACATCCTCATAGCGCAGTGGCGGAATGTCGCGATTTTGCTTGGGACTAAGACCCTTTAGCCACGCAGTACGGGCATGAACGATAAAACGGCTACAACCTGCAGCAGCGACTTTCTGCACAAAATCTGCCATAAACTCATAACTGTCAAAATCATCGATACCAATGCGGTGTTTAACCGTCACTGGGATATCGACAGCCGCTTGCATATGTTTGACTAAATCGGCGACAGTGTTTGGCTCGGCCATGAGACAAGCGCCAATTTTGTTATGCTGTACCCGATCTGATGGGCAACCAACATTGATATTGACTTCATCATAGCCATGCTGCTGGGCGAATTCAGCACACTGGGTCATCTCACCAATATCTGCACCGCCAAGTTGCAGGACAAGTGGGTGCTCAAGTGTATCAAAGCGTAAATGCCGAGCTCGATTGCCATGTATGAGCGCACCAGTACTGATCATTTCGGTATATAGATACGTATGTGGATTAAACAGCCGTGCAAAATAACGGTAGTCGGTGGTCGTCCAATCAATCATCGGGGCAACGGACAGTCGCTTATTGGTCATATCAACCATGGGTATTAAGCCTTAATATTTGTGTCTTAAATAAATGGATAAGGTGCAATGGATGAGACATACCATTGCACCTTAGTTTCAATCTTGATGTGGATACTGGTCAGCTATTTACGAGATCACGTGATCAATTTTTTTGTATTCAGGCAGATTATAAAAATAAAGCCCCATGATAATACCAATAAAGCCGATAAACGTAATGTATAGTGCTGGTGAGAAGCTTATTAGAGTAGTGGCATAGCCTAGACCGAAAGGTACTAATACGCCCACGATACCGTAGGTAATATTATAGCAAAAAGCCATTCCTGTGAGGCGCACATTGGTCGGAAACAATTGCACAAGGATAGCAGGTACCATACCGACGATGCCAGCGCAGAAGCCTAATAGCGCATACATGATTAATATGTAATCACCACCTGCCTGCAAATGGTAAAAGAAGGCCAGCATTTGAGCAATGAGTAGAACAGAACCAACAACTAAAATTTTACCAAAGTTCTCATGGTTAGACACCATGCCATAAAATATGCAGCCAAAAATCATAAATATGATGGCCAAACTATGAGAAAACCCAAATAGGTCACTATCTAAAGTAAAGTTTATCTCTATTAAGTCTGGTAGCAGTAGAATGACAACAGAGGTAATGCTAGAAATGACCAACGTCAGTACCATACCAACAAATATAGAATGCTTACAATGTTTAAAAAGTATGGTAAATGGTTCGCTCGCGCTAGTGCCAATTTTTGACTTGTCCAGTGCAAGAAAGAATGGTGTCTCTCCGACGAGTCGCCACATCAATAATGGCAAAAAGCTTAATACAGCGGCAACTAAGAATGGCAAACGCCATCCATAATCAGTCAACTGATCCGTCGTCATAAAGGTAGAGAGCCACATAAAGAATGCATTTGAAAATAGCACACCTACTAAAAAGCTGGCAGTGACATAGCTACAGGCTACTGATAAATATTGCCGTGGTACATGCTCTGCCACAAAAACCCAGGCCAAGGGGACATAAAGGCCATATGCCATACCCTGTATAAGCCTTAGGAAAATAAATAAAGCGGGCGCAATCCATCCCCACTGTGCATAATTGGGCAGAAACGCCATCGCCAATAAACTTGCAGCGGTCACTATCAGACTTAGCAACAATATGGGCTTTCGACCTTTTATATCGCCGTATCGACCAAAGAGGATACCACCAATTGGACGTGCTAAATAACCAACAGCAAAAAGTCCCAGCCCTTGTAGTTTAACAATTTGAGGGTTGGTGTTCGCAGGAAAAAATGCAGCCGAGATGATATCTGCCATGTACAAATAAATCAAAAAATCAAAAAACACCACAGCGCTGGTAAAGCTAATAAACAGCACTACATTTTTGTCTCTAGCAGACATTAACGCATATTGAGAACGAGACGGCATAATAGATCACGCATCCACAGAGTAAAGTGGTCATTAAGACGGTCATCGTTTGGATAACCGCTCATCATAAAAACCGGCAAATCAACGTAGATAGATAATGATTTGCCGAAACAGTAGGTTTGGGTATTTTGTGTTAATAATTTTGGTTGCAGGGGTTTGATTTAACAGAAACTAAATCCGAAATCCTGAAATTTTAAGGGTCAGTGAGTAAAAGGTCTTACGTCTTTATAGCAGCCAGTCGATTGGTAACCATGACATGATGGTGAGCCAAATGTGATCACTCATATCAACGCGTGGCTCCGAATTATAAATCACTTTTTTACCATCTTCCATGGTATGCCATTGCAAAGCGCCGCTCTCTAGCAACTTGACTTCATAAGCTTGATTTAACAAATCATCGCTGAGTGCACCGTGCAGCTGGCTTGCTAGTTCCTCATCGTTAATAATGACACCCATTTCGGTATTGATATTGGCAGAGCGCGGATCGACATTGTATGAGCCAATAAAGACTTGATAATCATCCACGGCAAAAGTCTTGGCATGTAAGCTGGTTGATGATTGGCTACGCGCTCGCCACAGCTTGTTTTCACGTTCTTCTTCGGCAGCCGTTGATTTTAGCTCGTATATTTTGACGCCTGAGCGAAGCAAGTTGGGTCGCCATTGACTATAGCCAGAGTGAACGGCAGTGACGTCCGTCGCATCAAATGAATTGGTCAAAATCTTAATATCAACACCAGATTTGGCCAGCTTGACCAAGGTATCGACACCATCTTTAGTCGGCACGAAATAAGAAGAGATGATAGTCAGCTTTTTGGTTGGGCTACCGAGCAAAGTGCGTAGCTGATGTACCAAATTGGTGTCAGTAGGAACCGTTTTGCTCAGTTTACCGACATCATCACTCAAAAACTGCATATCTGTCCAACGAAAGGGTACCCGTTTATTGATCAGATCACTGTCTATAGTAGAGTCTTTGATCGCCGCTTTATAGACCGTCAAACTGCTGCCTTCGTTATTGTCTTCGTCGAGACCGAGCTTATCCAATGCGGATAGAAAATCAGGTGTCACATCATCATCAAATTTTGCCAACGTTTCGATATCAAATGATAAAGGTGATGACCAGTAACTGGCAAAACTGTTGTCGATATCTGCGACGACTTTGCCAATAAGTAACACATCCAAATCCGCAAATTGACTGCTCTGATCATTACTCAGGTATTCGTTACCAATATTACGACCACCAATGATGGTGATTTGCTTGTCAAAGGTCATGCTTTTATTATGCATACGCCGATTGATACGCGGCAATCCTGTGACAAAGTTCAAGGTTTGAAATTTACGATGCATCAACGGATTAATAATGCGCACCGCAATGTTTGGATGGCTGGCAAAACGTAATAAATGCTGATCGAACTTCGCGCTATTATTAAAATCATCGAGCAACAAGCGCACGATAACGCCGCGTTCAGCTGCATCCCAAAGGTCTTTCAACAGTAGTTGACCGGCTTGGTCATTATGCCAAATATAATACTGTGCATCGATGTTACGTGTGGCCATATCTGTCAAGATACTGCGCGCGGCAAAGGCATTTGCCCCAGTCACTATCGGGTGATAGCCTGACAAATCAGGGTGAATGTCATTCTGCGCACTGATAGCGGATACCAAATCGATATTACTGGTGTCAGTCGCTGCAATTTGTTTAGGCTGTTGGTTGCTTTCTTGCTGATATAAAGCATTCACTCGCGCTGACAAGGCTTGGCTTTCAGGCAAATGGGGCTGTTCGGGCAAAATCTGACATCCACTCAGTCCTAAGGTCAACCCGAGTGTTAGGCTCAGCGATAAACTGCTTGGTTCTATATTTAGCATCGACATAACTGATTAACCCTAATAAGCCTTGATTTATTGAAATTTTGCTGAGTATTTTCGTTTATTTTCAAACAATAGCGATGATTATAATGCTTATAAAAATAACACTCGAGACAAAGCGTAGGACAAAGCCTAAATGGTCGCTAAGCTTAGCAGCTGTCGTCCTATCTGCCTATTATAAATACGTTATTTTTTTAGTTTATGCGCTTGACTAATCTCGCGTTTTATTCTGATTATAGACTTGGTGGTTATATCAAGACGTATTCAAAAATAATGTTTAGTAGGGCTCTGAAACCAGATGTTTGGAATAAGTTGACATGCTATGATAACGCTGACAAATGGTATCCATAATTAAAAACAAGCAGCCATTCTATTACCAACACATTTTACTATTAACAAAAGTAACGGAAGATTTATGAGTCAGTCGCAAACGCAGAATGAGAGCAAGGTGAGTAAGTTAGATCCAAACTGGCGTAACGACGCCCTAGATTTAGGGCTTGATTATGGCATGCAGACCATCGCTGTACGAGCAGGGCAACATCGCACGGATGAAGGTGAGCACTCAGAGGCTATCTTTACTACCAGCTCGTATGTTTATACCTCAGCGGCAGATGCCGCCGCTCATTTTAACGGAGATAAGACGGGCAACGTCTACTCGCGGCATACCAATCCGAGCGTGCGTACCTTTGAGCGTCGTTTGGCAGCGCTTGAAAATGGTGAGCGCGCTGTTGCGACAGCTTCGGGTATGGGTGCGATTTTGACCATGTGCTTGGCGTATCTAAAAGCAGGCGATCATCTGCTGGCTGCCAATCAGCTGTTTGGTTCATCCATCGGTCTATTCAATAATTATATGGCCAAGTTTGATGTTGAGGTCAGCTACGTTGATTGCTTCGACAATGACGCTTGGGCAAAAGCGGTTCAGCCGAATACCAAGGTTATTTATTGCGAAAGCCCTAGCAATCCATTGGCGCAGATTTGTGATATTGAGTATTTAAGTAAGCTGTGCAAAGCCAATGACATCTTATTGGTGGTAGATAATTGCTTTGCCACGCCAGCCTTGCAGCGTCCACTCGACTTGGGTGCTGATGTGGTGATTCATTCTGCAACCAAGTATTTGGATGGTCAGGGTCGAGTATTAGGCGGTGCCTTGGTTGGTAGCGATGCGCTCATGCAAGAAGCGTTTACCGTGGTACGCTCAGGCGGTATTAGCATGAGTCCGTTTAATGCGTGGGTGTTTACCAAAGGGCTTGAGACACTGAAATTGCGTATGCAAGCGCATTGTCAAAATGCCAATCAAGTGGCGGATTTCTTGGTCAATCACCCCAATGTCAGTACCGTGCATTTCTCAGGGTTGAGCGATCATCCGGCTCATGAACTGGCGACGCATCAACATCATATGAAAGGTGGTTATGGTGCTATCATGGGTTTTGAAGTCAAGCCATCTGCTAGCCTTGATTCAAAAGCCGCTGCATGGCATGTGATAGACTCAACGCAAATGGTTTCTATTACTAATAATTTGGGCGATGCCAAAACCACGATTACCCATCCAGCGACGACTACCCACTTTCGCTTGACCGCTGAGGCGAGGGCAGAAGCAGGCGTCAAAGATGGTCTTATTCGTCTGTCTGTCGGTTTGGAAGATGTAGAAGATATCATTAAAGATTTGGCGCGTGGTTTAGACAGTTTGTAAAGATAACGGTATAATCACCGTTAACGCATAAAATTTACGTTATGATTTACGTTAATAAAAATTACTCATTACTATATTACTCATTACTATAAAAGACAAAGAGGCAATTATGAATATTCAAGCATTGATGCAACAAGCCCAAACGATGCAAAAGAAAGTCGAAGCAAACGTTGAAAATGCTAAAAAAGAGCTAGGCAATAAAGAAGTTCACGCAGAAGCGGGTAGTGGTCTGGTAAAAGTCACCATGACGGGTCGCCATGTGGTTAAGCGTTTGACCATTGATCCAAGTTTGCTTGAAGATGAGCCAGATATGATCGAAGACTTAATCGCTGCTGCTATCAATGATGCGGTGCGTCAAGCGGATGAGCTATACGAAGAAACCATGGCTGGCGCGACCTCAGGTATGGGTCTGCCACCAGGTATGCAAGGTATGTTTTAAGCGTTAAATACTTCATACTTAAGACAAAAATGGGGTTGTTATCGACACGATACGACCCCATTTTTATAGCTACGGTTTATAAATTAAGTTAAATTAAGTTAAATAAAGGAAGATGCTTTGCTGACAGCCAAATTTGATCAGCTGGTCAAACAGCTGCGTATTTTGCCGGGTGTGGGTCAAAAAAGTGCCCAACGTATGGCGCTGCATTTGCTTACCAAAAAGCGCCCACAAGGCATGGCACTCGCCCAAGCACTTGATGAGGCGATGCGTGATATCGTCGAATGCCAGCGTTGTCACAGCTTTAGTGATGAGGTCGTTTGTCCGCTGTGTCAAGATCCAAGGCGTGATGATGGCCTATTATGCGTGGTCGAAACGGCGGCAGATGTGATGGCTATCGAGCAAACGGCAGGTTATCGTGGACGCTACTTTGTTTTAGGTGGTCACTTATCACCGATTGATGGGATTAGTGCCGACGACTTAAACATCGATCAGCTAGTATGGCGGGTTAAGCAAGAGCCTGTTGAAGAGTTAATATTAGCGACTGGTACAACTGTCGAAGGGCAGACCACCGCACACTTTATCAGCGAAGCGGTCAGTCGTCATGTCAATAAAGTCACACGTTTGGCGCAAGGCGTACCGATGGGTGGCGAGCTGGAATACCTTGATAGTATGACCCTTGGACAAGCGATGCAAAATCGTTCATTCCTATAGCAATTTTATAAGTTCTCTATAAAACCCAAATCTTGCCCATTTTATTTTATGAACTTGTTATAATTGCTTAATTGCCACTATTTTTCTCGTTTTTTTTTATTAAAACGCAGTTTGGCGTTTTCTTTCCCCCTATTTATGCAGGTATCTGCCCGTGTCTAACCATGTTCCAACCGCTTCAAGCGCTGCCACCCAATCAAACCTTGCAGACAACGCTGCTGCTATTGACGATTCATCAAAGCAATCAGTTAATACTGAAATAGCGTCAGCAGCTGTGCCGCCTGAACCAAATATCGATGCATTATTGGATATTGCGGATGAAGTTGCCATCACGTGGGTGCGTGAGCAAGATGGTTTGGCTGAAGTTATCGATGCATTGGCGATTTGCGGACGAGTGGCATTAGATACCGAGTTTATCAAGCGCGATACTTATTACCCGCGCTTGGCACTGGTACAGCTAAATACAGGCAATCACATCTATTTACTAGATGCCCCACAGTTGCAACTGGGTGATTTTTGGCAAGCGCTCAGTGAAGTTGACGTGGCGATTTGGCATGCTTGTGGTGAAGATTTAGGGATTTTTTATCTATTGTCTGGTTGCCCACCGTTGACCAATATTTTTGATACGCAAATTGCGTTGTCTTATTTGACGGGACAGTTGCAAATGGGCTATCAGCAGGCGCTTGATGATCAGTTAGATATGCATATCGATAAAGAACAAAGCCAATCAGATTGGTTACAGCGTCCGCTCTCAGATGAGCAAGAGCAATATGCGATTGATGATGTACGCTTTTTGCCAGCGCTTTACTTGAGCCTCGAATACGAGCTAAAAAAGCAAGGACTGTTTGAATATGTATGGGCGGATTGCCAGCTTTATGCCAGCGATTTGTACGACGCTCAGCATGTTGAAGACGAAGCGATGTACCTAACGATGGCTGATTATCGCTATAACTCGCAGCAAATGGCGATACTCAAAGGAGTGGCGACGTGGCGAGAAGAGCTAGCGCGTTCGACCAATCAGCCGCGTACTTTTGTGATTAAAAAACAAGCCGTACGTGAGATTATCACTGAAAAACCGAGCAATATGCGAGAGCTTGCGCACAAAACCACGATGCATCGCAGTATGTTGCGCCTATACGGCGAAGAGCTGCTTAAGGTAATAAAAGAGGCAAAAAACCTGCATCCTGCTGAATATCCAGACTGTCTATTGCCGCCGTATCGCTCAAAAAATAAAGTGCTGTCAAAAGCCGTGCAACAAGCGATTGATGAGCAATCAGAAGCTATTGGTGTACCTGCTAATGTATTGATGCGCAAAAAATGGCTAGGGCAGCTGTATGAAGTGATTGCGTTTGATAAAGACCTAAGCGAGCTACCAGAAGGCTTAAAAGGCTGGCGCAATGAGTGGGTGATACAGACTTTGATACCTGTAATTAACAAGCACAAAACCGAATTGCAGCAGGGTATGGGTATCAATGTTTAAGTTTTTTATGCTCAAACTGTCCATGTTGTAAAAAATATATCACTTGTGTGGTGACACCTTTATCGACCAGCATCCCAGTATGCGAAACTGGTAAAACAATATGATCAGTGGCTGCCTCTATTTTGGTTTCTTCTATATATACTGTGCCATCGTGTAGCAGATGTTCTGCTGATGGCATATTGTCTGCTTTACGCAGTTTACGGTTATGATACTGCAAAAATAACTGCCCCAATCCATACGGACGATTTCCTGCAATCACGCCCAAGGTAATATGTGCTGGTAATGGTGGGACTGTTCCATCTAAAGCATCGACATATGAGCGTCCTACTACAGCGGGGCTTAAGCGCCAGATATAATCTGCACAAACACTTCCTACATGCGGTGTCCCAAGCGTCACGCAACGTCCAATCTGCCACTTGGGATACTGAGTGACGAAATCACGAATAATCAAACCACCCAAACTATGACCGACCAAATCTATCGGCTGATCAGGCTGATGATGCTTTTCTAGCCAAGTATTAAGGCCTGCGCTATTGGTTTTGATGCCATCACGCATACTGCGGTAGCTATATTGATGGGTATCGAAGCCTGCTGCTTGCAGGCGCTTTGCCAGTGGTCGCATGATCCAAGCGGTTTGATGCAGACCATGAATCAGAATAACGCGGTTTTTTTGTTGCATAGTAAGATCCAAGTAATTGCTTCAAAAATTTACGGCTTCAAAGATTTAAGATAAATATTTTGTTATCGGTATAAGCCTTTATTTATCACTTATCCATTAATAATGTTACCTGTTAATTTGATAGATAAAAAGTAAGCAAAATAAAAACCTCCAAATCAGCTACTGACTTGGAGGTTTGTTTTTCTATAAAAAGCTACTTATGATTTATCGAAGACTTCGATTACAGATAGTTTTCGATACTTGGGCACGAACACATCAGATTTTTATCACCATAAGCATCATCGATACGAGCAACGCTTGGCCAGAATTTATGAGCGCGTACATAAGGCAATGGGAATGCGGCAACATCACGGCTGTATGGATGCGTCCACTCGCTGCTGGTGATCATAGAAGCGGTGTGCGGTGCATTGACTAGTGGATTGTCTTCTAGCGTCCAATTGTCTTCGCCTGCTTTGGCTTTCATCGCTTCGGCTTTGATAGATTTTAGCGCACTGATAAAACGATCTAACTCTTCTTTTGACTCAGACTCAGTTGGCTCAATCATCAACGTACCTGAAACTGGGAAGCTCATGGTTGGTGAGTGGAAACCATAATCCATTAAGCGCTTGGCAATATCGCTTTCGCTGATACCAGTTTCATCCTTTAATGGACGAATATCGATGATACATTCGTGCGCGACGCGGCCGTTTTTACCAGCGTATAAAACAGGGTAGTGATCTTTTAGCTGAGCGGCGACGTAGTTGGCATTTAACAGCGCCAGTTCAGTGGCTTTAAGCAAACCATCACGGCCCATCATGGCAATATACATCCACGAGATTGGCAAGATGCTGGCTGAGCCATAAGGCGCTGCCGATACAGCTGAACAGTCTTTTTGCGCATTATGCACAGGGCTTAAGGTATGGTTGGCCATAAATGGTGCTAAATGTGCCTTCATACCGATAGGACCCATGCCAGGACCGCCACCACCGTGTGGGATACAGAAGGTTTTGTGCAAGTTCATGTGTAATACATCTGCACCAACATCCGCAGGCTGCATCATGCCGACCTGCGCATTCATATTCGCGCCATCCATATAGACTTGGCCGCCATGCTTATGAATCAAATCACAAATATGACGGATGCCTTCTTCGAACACGCCATGCGTCGACGGGTAGGTGATCATCAAGGCACCTAGGTGCTCGCTATGCTCTTCACATTTAGCGGTCAAATCTTCGATGTCGACGTTACCGTTTTCATCGGTTTTAACCACGACGACTTTCATACCCATCATCATGGCAGTCGCAGGGTTGGTACCATGCGCTGACATTGGAATGAGACAAACATCACGGTTGGTCTCGCCCAATGATTCATGATAGCGGCGAATCGCTAGCAGACCAGCATATTCACCTGAAGCGCCAGAGTTTGGCTGCATCGACACATCATCAAAACCAGTGATGGCTTTAAGTTGATCTTGTAGACTATCAATCATCGCAATGTAGCCAGTGACTTGATCGCGCGGTGCAAAAGGATGCACATTGGCAAACTCGGGCCACGTAATCGGTATCATTTCACTGGTTGCGTTCAATTTCATGGTACAGCTACCCAATGAAATCATACTGCGATTCATCGCCAAATCTTTGTCTTCAAGCGACTTTAAATAGCGCAGCATCTCATGCTCGGTATGATGCGAGTTAAATACTGGATGGGTTAAGATGTCATCGGTACGCAAATGTGCGCTATCAAGTGACAGGCTGGCAGTCTCAGGCAAGTCATGTGATTTACTGACGAATAGCTGGGTTAACACCGTAAAGTCATGCTGGTCGCTGATTTCACTAAAAGCGACACCCAGTTTGTTATCATCTAGACGCCATAAGTTATAACCAACATTATCGGCATTTGCAAAAATTTGCGTCGCCAGTTTTTCTGAACCGCAATCGACAACGACGGTATCAAAGAACTGATCATGTACTACGCTTAGACTGCTATCGTTGGCTTCTGTAATGACATTAGCAAACGCTGTGGCAAAAGCATGGATACGAGTGGCAATACGCTTTACGCCACCTGGACCATGATAAACGGCATACATACCAGCGAGGTTAGCCAGCAATACTTGTGACGTACAGATATTTGAGTTGGCTTTTTCGCGGCGGATATGCTGCTCGCGGGTTTGTAATGCCATACGTAGGGCGGTATTACCTTGCGAATCTTTTGAGACACCAATGATACGACCAGGTGCTGAGCGCTTGGCTTTATCAGAGAATGCAAAGTAGGCGGCATGAGGACCACCAAAGCCCATTGGGATACCAAAGCGCTGAGTGCTACCTAACGCGACATCTGCGCCCATATCCGCTGGTGATTTTAACAGCACCAAGCTCATGATGTCGCTGACGACGCTGACATAAGTTTTGTTTTTCTTAACTGCAGCGATAACGTCAGTTAAATCTTTAACATCGCCTTCAACACCGACGTACTGGAAGAGAGCGCCAAAATAATCACCAGATTTGGCGGTTTCAAAATCACCAACGACGATTTCCCAACCAAAGTACTTAGCACGAGTATTGATAACGTCTAACGTTTGTGGATAAACACGATCATCAACGAAAAACTGCGTTGATTTACTTTTGCTTACCCGCTTAGACATCGCCATGGCTTCAGCGGCGGCTGTTGCTTCGTCAAGTAACGATGCGCCAGCCATTTCTAGACCCGTTAAATCGATACAAACTTGCTGGAAGTTAAGCAAAGCTTCTAGACGACCTTGGGCGATTTCAGCTTGATACGGCGTATAAGCCGTATACCAACCTGGATTTTCAAGGACATTACGCTGAATGACCGCAGGCATACGCACAGGCGAATAGCCTTGGCCGATGTAGCTTTTATTAACGGTGATATTATCTGCCATGGCGCGCAATTTAGCCAACGCTGCATGCTCACTCATTGCCAATGGCAAATCTAAGTCTTTGTGCAAGCGTACGGGCTCAGGCACCGTATCATTGATAAAACTCGCCATGTCTTTATAACCAATTTTGCTGAGTAAATCAGCTTGTTTGGTCTCATTTGAGCCTAAATGACGATAGACAAATTCAGCTTCGTTGAATAAACCTTGAAAGGTATCAAACGTCGGGTTTTGAGAAATAGTCATGACAATCCTTGGTTAAGGGAGTAATAAAAGGGTTTATTTAAATAGAGTAATATGGCGATGCATTAAACGTAATGTACAAATTGCTTTTGATCAAAGCGGAACTGGCTGTTGTAAATGCCATTGTCGGCGCGTTCGCCAGCACCAATCATCATGATAATGTGCTGATCATTGCTTAAGCCTAACAAGCGCTTCATGGCAGGCTCATCGAAGCCACCCATCGGACAGCTATCAAAGCCGTGCGCGCGTAGTGCTAGCATAAGATTTTCGGCAGCAAGTGCGGTATTGTTGGTCGCCCAGTTTTTGGTGTCTTCAAAAGTATAGTAAGGCGATTTAATAGGCCCTTTTACCCGTCTGACGACTTGAGTTGCGCTCCATTTAGCCGCTGATACGACGTTCGCAGGTCCACGTAAAAAGTCCATGGCAACGACTTTGGTATAATAGTCTTTAACTTTCTTTGGTACTGGCGTCTCAGGATACTCACGTAAGATCTGCTGAGCGTGGTCGTGCCAAATGTCAGTACGGGCGACGACTGCGATCAAGCGCGCTGCTGTTTTTGCTGCGTTTTGATTCATGCAGTTTTTGACGGTACGTTTGCGCTTATCAGCATTGTCAATCACATAAAATTCCCACGGCTGTAGATTGCTTGAGTTCGGCGCTAGCATGGCCAAACGCAGACAATCTGCTAACACATCGTCAGGTATCGGCGTGTCAGTAAAACGACGGACTGAACGACGTGACTCGACCACCTCACGAAACGCTTGCAACTGCGGTGTGTGTTCGGGTGTGGCAATGTTATCGTTGTTATCAGAGTTGGAAGTCATATTAAGATCCATGCTGGGGATTAAGTGATTAATTTGCTTATTACCGATGGCAGATTTTTTGTAGACCAAGTCAAATAGATAAGGCAAATACATTAACGAGCGTATGGGGTAATAACATTGAGTAACAATCTTTCATGGCAGTATGCGTATTTAGCACAGTTGCTGGATATTTTGAAATGATAAGTGCGTCTAAAATAAAGCGTACAGATACCAGTTAGCACCAGTATCTGTCATGTTTTCATGTCATATGACTATCGAATATAAGCTAAATATTGATTACAAAATAAAGCTTGGACTATAGATCGTTTTCGTACTCATCAGCCGTCATTAGTGCTTCGTAGTCAGCGATGTTGTCAGGCTTCATTCTAAAGAACCAACCTTCGCCATATGGGTCAGAGTTGATAATTTCTGGATCTTCTTCTAGCGCTTCGTTAATCTCAACCACTTCACCTGAGATCGGGGCATAAACGTCAGAGGCGGCTTTTACCGACTCAACGACTGAGATTTCGTCATCAACGGCGATGATGTCACCCACGTCAGGAAGTTCAACAAACACCACGTCACCAAGCAAGTCTTGAGCATGGTCTGTGATACCGACAGTGATTGTACCGTCGTCTTCTAGACGTAGCCATTCGTGGCTGGCAATGTATTTTAGTTCTGCTGGGATATTACTCATGGTCTCTCTCCTAAGTGATAGAGGATGGTTAACAAAAAAAGTGAAAGCTAATAATAGAGTTTATAATGCCTATGAGTCAAACTGCTGCTTGCCATTACGGACAAACGGTAACTTGAGAACGCGTACATCAACGAACTTGCCTTTGCCACGTAGATCAACTTGGACATTATCATCCTCTGATACGCTGGCAGGAACACGGGCAATCGCAATCGAGTTTTTTAGACTAGGGGAGAATGTACCACTGGTAATAATGCCAGTCTGCTCATTGTCTGAGCCTTGATTGATGGTGACCGTCATGCCTTCACGCAACACACCGCGCGTCGTCAATAGGAGACCCACTTGCTTCATGGCCGTATTGTCGTCTTTTGACTGCTGGCGTTTGCTAACCAACGCTGCACGACCAACGAAGTCGCGCTCATCTTTTAGCGCGAGCGTCCAGCCCATATTACATTCGTAAGGGCTAATGGTTTCGTCCATATCGTGACCATAGAGGTTCATGCCCGCTTCCATACGCAAGGTATCACGAGCGCCAAGACCCGCTGGTTTTACACCATTGGCTTTTAATAGCTCAAAGAACGCTGGTGCATCATCGCCATGCATGATCACTTCGACACCATCTTCACCAGTGTAGCCAGTACGAGCGACGAACCAATCAGCGCCTTCGATATCAGTCAAGTCAGCACCGACGAAAGGTTTGAGTTCAGCTAACGTTTCTGCCCAGCTTGGTTTGGCTTGTGCCAGTTTTTCGACCGCATGTGGCCCTTGAACTGCCAGCATAGCAAGCTCTGGACGCTCAGTGATGGTGATGTCAAAACCTTCTGCGACTTTATTGAACTGCGCCATATCTTTATCGCGAGTGGCGGCGTTTGAGACAATACGATATTCGGTTTCATCTGCATTCATAAGATAAACGATCAAATCATCGATAACGCTGCCTTGCTCGTTTAGCATGCCAGAATACAGCGCTTTGCCAGCAGTCTTGAGTTTATTGACATCATTAGCGAGCAGTTTTTGTAGCCATGCCTTAGTGTCAGCGCCTTTAATATCTGCGACAACCATATGTGAGACATCAAACATACCGGCGTCAGTACGTACCGCTTCGTGCTCTTCGATTTGTGAACCATAATGAATCGGCAATTCCCAACCAGAAAAATCCACTAACTTGCCTTCACTATCAACGTGAGACTGGTAAAGGGGCGTGCGTTTAGGGGCTGAGGTATTGATGTTTTGAGAGTCGGTCATAACAAATCCTTATGTGTACATTAGTCATACTCGGTAGAGTAATGAGCGATGCGCAGTATCATAGTAGCGAGAAGCAACGTTGCAGGGTGCAAGCATTGCAACCAAGGGTAGCACAGAAAAAAAAGATAAAGCCGCCAGCCAAACAGACGCTGAACGTCAGTTTAAGCAAAAGCCCTATCTGTCCTGTAACCTGAGATTTTCAACACGAACCATCACTGTTAGTTTCTAAAGCATAAGCTTCAAAAAATCAAATCAAATCAAATGATGTCGCATTTTCTCCCCTTCGGTGGGTAAGACGTCGTCCGTCCTTACCGCTCTCCAGATTTGTTATGCCCTATGTTTGGATGTGCTACGCGATTGACGGTAGACAGCGAAACAGTCGTGACATGCGTTTTTCAGTCCTTTTACCTGAGCGATTGGCAGGGTGGATGCGCCTTCGGTGGTCGTGTAGCAATTATATACGTCGTATGACCAATGCGGTTTGATACGATATTTTTTATGTTATAACTATATATTATAGTATAACTATGCTCACAAACTCTCTCCTGAAAAACGCTTTTATTATGAAAGGTTCAGGGCGCTTTTACAAGTCATCAACGCCATTAAAATGGATAATTTCGGCAAAAGTGCCTGTTTGTGAGGATAATTATGCACTTCCGCGATAAACCGAGTACCTTTATTGCTGTTTTATCATCTGAGTTTTAGAGCGGTTGCTTATATCAAAACGTAAAGCAACTACTGAAATTTGGCTAAATTATGCTAACCTACGCCTATAGTTTCTGACAGGTGGTTTTTATGCATTGTGATATTTATAAATTTTCTAAACATGACGGCATGTATGTCTATATTGCCCGCCCTGATTATCCTGATGACACTGACGAGATTAAGGACTGGCTGGGTGTGCTACCAAAAGACTTCCGCGCAAGCTTAGGTCGCAGTAAATTTGTGATGCATCTGGATTTGGCAACCACGCCAACGCTTGCACGTGTTGATAAAGAAGAGGTGCTCGCAAAATTACAGTCGCAAGGGTATTTTGTACAAATGCCACCGCAAGACGTTATGCGCCGCCAAGCGGAATTACGTGCGCGCGAGGCACAAGACAACATTTACGATTGATACGTTTTTTTGAAAAATTTTCTTGATAGCTATCTCTTTGATATGTTGAATAAAAGCCACTAAGAAAAAGTTTACGACACATTTGCGCTCATGCATTTTGGTAGAAAGTCATGATAAACTAGCAGGCTATCAATGAGTGATGAATGGCAAGGTGAGTAGTTTTGTCTCCAAGGCTTCTTTCGATATTATGGTTCGTTGAAATAGCACACTGTCTATCATTAAGCGCAACAACGCGACGCACAATTTATAAACGCAGGTAATTACACACGCATGGACTGGTTAAAAGGTATTATAAACAGCTTACCGCTGGAAGCCATTAGCGATATTCTCGGTGAGATTGCTATTTGGTGGGGACAGCTGGTAAAAGACGTGCCACCCGCAGACTTACCAATGTATGCGTATCTTGGTGGTGTCGTTATTGTGTTGGTATTGTGGTTGTTGGTCGCTCGTATGCTGCCGCGACCGTTGGGTGGTATGAGTTGGATGATGTTGTTTGCCGTGTTGTTGGCACCTGGCACTGCCCTTAGCGACCCAAGTGTGATTGCACCGGCCAGTATCTCTGTGGTCTATGCGATTATGATGAAAGACACAGCTGGCGCGATTACCAACATGTTACCGATATTGGTTGTCTTGGTATCAGGCTTGTTTATTGGCTTTGTTTGGCAGCTTATTCGCGGTGCGTTTGAGTCAAGTCTAGACAAAGCGCGCAGTCGTACCGCAGAAGATACGCAAGCGACCATGCAGCTGACGACGGGCAGTTATTTGACAGAAAACGCGACTTTGATGGATCCGCCTACTGTCGCTGAGCAGTCTAATAAAACGCCTTTAGCGGCTAATCCTAAAGCAGATATTAGCTTAAAAAAAGACAGCAGCTTAGCTAAGCAACCCGATGTTGAAAAGCTTGATAAGCGGTAAAGTGATATCAGAAAAGTGATATCAAAATTTTGCTAGAGGTGATTGGGTCTTTGCTTTAGGCTTATGGTAAGTACAATCAAAGCCGCTATGAATAAGAGACACTGTTAATAGATAAAAGATATTATGAATAAAAAAAGACACCATGCGTGTCTTTTTTTATGAAAAAACGTTTTATGATTGAGAGAATAAATAGTTAAAAGGCGCTTCCTATATATATTGTTTATTAGCAATTGCGAACGCATGAGTATTTTGGCAATCAATCATGCTGTGCTAATCTAAATGATTATTTATTTGCCATCGATTGCTTTTAGGCTCTTGATAGCCTTAATCTATAACAATAACTGAGACTTGATTATGACCACGACTGATAAAACGAAGAAAAGCTTTACCGGTACGCAAAACTATATAGCCACTGACGATTTGCAGCTGGCGGTTAACGCAGCGATGACGTTACAAAAGCCTCTCCTGATTAAAGGTGAGCCGGGTACTGGTAAGACGTTATTGGCAGAAGAAGTGGCTGAGAGTTTGGGTATGCCGCTGATTACGTGGCATATCAAATCAACCACCAAGGCGGAGCAAGGTCTGTATGAATATGATGCGGTCTCGCGCTTACGTGATTCGCAGTTGGGTGATGATAAGGTGTATGAGATTGGCAACTATATCAAGCCCGGTAAGCTATGGGAGGCCTTTACCAGTAACGAGCGTAGTGTGCTATTGATTGATGAAATTGATAAAGCCGATATCGAGTTCCCAAATGACTTGCTACATGAGCTGGACAAAATGTCTTTTTATGTCTATGAGACAGGTGAGACCATTACCGCGGCACAGCGTCCAGTGGTTATCATCACCTCGAACAATGAAAAAGAGCTGCCTGATGCTTTCTTGCGTCGTTGCTTCTTCCATTATATTGACTTCCCAGAAGAAGAAACCATGCGTCAAATCATCGACGTTCATTTCCCTAATATCCAAGAAAAACTGGTCAATGATGCGCTCGATATTTTTTATAAGCTGCGTAATGTTCAAGGGCTTAAAAAGCCGCCATCAACGTCTGAGCTTGTCGATTGGTTAACTTTGCTACTGGCTGATGATATGGCACAAGCAGAGCTGGAAGAAAACTTACGCGGTGAAAAATCTATTCCGCCGTTATATGGTGCGCTGCTCAAAAATGAAGCCGATGTGAGCTTGTTGCAACGCTTTGCTAATATGATGCGTCGTTAAGCAACAGACCATTTGTCATGATTGAAGTTAATAAGACGGCTTCATTCGTCACCATATCAGCCAATAAGCGATGCGACTCTTATGTTTATCAAATTGTTCTATACCTTACGTACTTACGGTGTGCCAGTCAGTACGCGCGAGCTGCTTGATCTAAATGCTGCGCTAGATAAAGGGCTGATGATGCACCCGCATCCTGAAGATCCAGCATTGACTACCTTTGCCAGTCGCGAAGACATGTATCGGTTGATTCGATTGTGCATGGTCAAAGACGAGCGCCATTTTGATAAGTTTGATCGGGCAATGGCAGATTATTTCGAGGGTGTCGACAGTCTGGATATGGATGAGCTATTGTCTAAGCTCACAGACGTGCCCAAAGAATGGTTAGATTTAAAGCTCGATCCAAAAAATCTGACCGAAGAGCAGCGCCGATTGCTGAAAAAATACGGCTCGTTAGAGGAGCTGATGAAAGCCTTAGAAGAGCGTCTCAAGGAGCAAAAAGAGCGTCATCAGGGTGGCAGTAAATGGGTTGGCACTGGCGGTACGTCACCATTTGGTGCCTATGGTGACCATCCAGAAGGGGTGCGCGTTGGCGGTGAGTCGCGTAAGCGTAGCGCGGCTAAAGTCTGGGAGCAGCGTAAATATCGTAATCTCGATGACGACAGTCAGCTTGGCACCCGTCAGATTCAGATGGCGTTACGGAATTTGCGCCAGTTTGCTCGTACTGGTAGCGCGGATGAGCTAGACATTCATGAGACTATCAAACGCACCGCCAAAAAAGGCGTGCTCGATATCCATATGCAAGCGGAGCGTCGCAATCGCGTCAAAGTATTGATGCTGTTTGATGTTGGCGGCAGTATGGATATTCATGTCGAAGCTCTAGAAAAGCTGTTTTCGGCGGCCAGAAATGAATTTAAAACTTTAGAGTTTTTTTACTTTCATAACTGTCTGTATGACTATGTCTGGAAGGACAATAACCGTCGCCACAGTGCGCCGATGCCAACGTATGAGCTGCTCAACAAATACGGTCGCGAGTATCGTGTTATCTTCGTCGGTGATGCCTCAATGTCGCCATATGAGCTGATGACAGTAGGCGGTAGCGTTGAGTATATGAATAATGAGGCGGGTATTGTTTGGTTGAAGCGGGTACTTGATCATTTTGATAAAGTGGCTTGGCTGAATCCTGAAGCGCCTTCTTACTGGCAATATACCCAAACCATCGTTGAGATCAAAAAATTAGTGGATCATAAGATGTATCCGATGACGTTGCATGGCGTAGAAGAGATGACCAATTATTTAGCGCGGTAATTTTGGCGTTTTCACCAACTTGTAAAACCTATTGATTCCTATGTTTTTGGATAATAGCAGCCGTTATGACAGCATAACGGCTGCTTTTTTGGCTAAAAATCAGCTTTATAGCAATGCGGCATTGGTATGCTCAGTAAAATATGATAAGATTCATTTAAAATGAATGTTATAGATAGGTTGATGGCTTTAACAAAGCTTGACGACAGAATTTTAAACTTTGTTGGCGCCACTTATTTAAGTCCTTTATTTTAAAATCTCTATCTTCCATTTTTAAACTGATCAATACCATCATTTATTAAGAGAAATAACATGGCCTCACCAAAAACGTTAGAAATCGTCACCGCAACTGTTCCCGTCCTTGAAGAGCATGGAACGGCAATCACCACGGTATTTTATAAAAACATGTTTGAAGAGCATCCCGAGCTGTTGGATATATTTAACGAAACCAATCAAAAATTGGGCCGTCAACAGACGGCTCTGGCGACGACCGTATTAGCCGCTGCTAAGCACTTGGATAAATTGGCGACATTATTGCCACAAGTCACCCAAATCAGCCATAAGCATCGTGCTTTACAAATTTTGCCCGAGCATTATCCCATCGTTGGTAAGCACTTAATCGGTGCAATCAAGGAAGTATTGGGCGAGGCTGCCAATGACGATATCATCGATGCTTGGACAGAAGCTTATGATGAGATTGCCTCAGTATTTATTCAGATTGAACATGGCATGTATAAAGAGGCGATGTGGCAGGGTTTTGCGCCTTTTACAGTGACTAAAAAGATAGCAGCCGCTACGGATATTGCTGCTTTTACAGTTGTGCCAGTCAATGATAATGCAGAAAATCATCAAGAGATCGACCTGAGCAAATTGACTTTAACCGCAGGTCAGTACATCACGGTGAAAACAGACCCAAAAGACAGTGACCATGTTGCGCTACGTCATTACTCTTTGTATTCCGCTAGTACCGATACAGGCATTCAGTTTGCAGTCAGACGCGACAATCGCAATGAGCATCATGGTTTGGTCTCTAACTATATGCACGACCAATTAGAAGTGGGTGACACAGTTCTATTATCGGCACCAGCGGGCGACTTTGCGCTCAAGCAAGATTTGGTACAGCAGAGTGAGATTCCGCTGGTATTGATGAGTGCGGGTGTTGGTATAACCCCTGTGCTATCTATGTTAGAGGCACAAGTATTAGCCAATCCAAAACGTCCTATTATCTGGGTTTATGCTTGCCAAAGTGAAGCGCATCATGCTTTTAATACCGAAGTAAATAAGCTATTAAAAAAGGCTGAGACTGTAGAAAAGCATGTCTTCTATTTTGAGTCGGGACAATTATTAGATGAGGCATGGCTTGTTACCTTGCCTGAGCCTGCTGATATTTATGTCTGTGGCTCGATGCCATTTATGGAAAGTATGATCGATGGGCTAGTGACGTTAGATCACGGTGTCGATAGTGTCCATTACGAACCGTTTGGTCCCAAGATGAGTCTGGGCGGCTAGTTTTTAGCTATTGACTGTTGCTAATAATAAAAAAAGCACTTGGATGACAAAGTCGTCTCAAGTGCTTTTTATGCGACATACTATAGTCGATACTAAATAAAATGCATACAGGACACCATGCTGTATCTCTTTTATATTGACATAACTATATGAGGGCAGGCAGTTGATTAGATATTAACTTTGAAATATAAAGGCAAATTAATCTTTACTTTTAACCAATCCAATCATCACGCCCATCTCTTTTTTATCGTGCTTATCAATGCTGTGCGCATATAACGCTGACGCAATCCCACCATCTAAAAAGAGCGCGTTTGGACAGCTTAAGTCATCCTTAAACAACGATGCAAATTGATAAAACGTGACTGGTTCATCGCTATTAACAAACTGTATGCTACCGTCGTCACAAACACCTGCGCCATTACGAATCTTGAGTGAGGTACTATCAGGGTTAAATTGCGGGTGTATCTCGTTATTGATGACCAGCATAGGACCTGATTGAGTGGCATACCTAGGCTCTGCCTCATCATTTTTAAGCTGCTCATTTAAAGCATTGCTTTCTGTGATTTGTACTTTACCCGTTTTATCCCACCACAGCACACCATTGGGCAGTAAATGAAAATTGCCGCCACCTTCTTTGGTATTTAACGCGCGAATCTCTTTACCGTCGATGACAGTATAGCCAATCGGTGCATAATTGTCGTTATACATGCCCGCATTCATGGCAAAGGTAAGTGTTTGGTTGGCTGGCAAAGTCGCTAATAAATTGTCAAAGGTCAGTAGCGGCTGACTGCTATCAGAGGGCTGCCAAAAAAGCTGTAGAGAAGAGCGTTCGCTATTTAACGCATCAGCATCAACACGACAGACGCTGTAAGTAAACGGTGAGTTTTGCGTCTGGCATGACCAAATTCCTGTATTACTATCAGAATCTTGTTTGGTAATGGGCTGGCAAGCACTAACGCTTAACGTAATAAGCGCTGCTGTCAGTAGAGTGTGCGGTAAGGTGAAAACGGAACTTGGCATCAATCATCTGTCTTTTTGATAAAGAGTAAAATATAAACGCTCACGGATAGTGAAATACTCATCACTATTTTTCAATACTATTTTCAGTCATTGCTAGGTGGAAATTCACGAAAAGTATTGTTGACGTTGCCGATTAACTGCCCACCGCCACTGATACTCGCAAAGTTCCCAAGACTCTGTTCCGCTGATGTGGTGGTTTCTCTACCTTTATCTCGTGAGTCTTTATTATAAGCAATGAGGGCATCATCATTGGCTAAAAAGCTATCAGGGTTCGCCATTACCCACATCTGATTGAACACGTCCGCGCGGGCACTACTATTAAGCAAGGCACCTCTATCAGTGAAATAAAAGAATTTCGATAATAGCTTTATCTGCCCGTCATCGAGGCGTCGAGCGATATGATAAGGTTGTAATTGGCTTGGGTGTTGTAAGCCGACCGCACCCACGATACTGGCAAGCGATTTTAGGGTGTTTTTATGGAAACTTGCAACACGCTCAGCTTTGCTCGGTACATCCAACGCCTTTTGACGATACGGGTCTTGGGTGGCAACGCCAGTCGGGCAAGTGTTGGTATGACACGAGCGTGATTGAATACAGCCAACGGCAAACATAAAGCCGCGCGCTGAATTACACCAGTCTGCGCCCAACGCAATCATACGGGCAATATCGAAGCCAGAGACGATTTTACCGCTCACGCCAAGTTTGATTTTATCGCGAATGCCTGCACCGACCAAGGTATTGTGTACCAATAAAAACCCTTCGACCATTGGCATGCCAACATTGTCCATAAACTCGACAGGGGCGGCACCCGTACCACCTTCTGCGCCATCGATAACGATAAAATCAGGATAATTGTCCGTCTCTATCATGGCTTTGACGATGGCCATAAACTGCCAAGGTTGGCCAATACATAGCTTAAAGCCAACCGGCTTGCCACCAGATAACTCGCGCAGTTGTTGCCAGAAGGCGACTAGCTCACGCGGTGTGCTAAATGCCGTATGCGAAGAGGGTGAAACGCAGTCTTGCCCCATCGGCACTTGACGTGTATCAGCGATTTCTTGAGTGATTTTGCTGGATGGTAAGACGCCACCTTTACCAGGCTTTGCGCCTTGAGATAGCTTAATCTCAATCATTTTCACTTGTGGATCGACGGCTTTTTCGGTAAAGGATTGCGGACTAAAATCACCGTTTTCATCGCGGCAACCAAAGTAACCCGTACCTAGCTCCCAAATCAAATCACCACCGAACTTGCGATGATAAGGACTGATGGCACCTTCACCCGTGTCATGAGTAAAACCGCCTATTTTTGCGCCTTGATTAAGCGCCATGATAGCGTTTGCTGACAGACTGCCGAAACTCATCGCCGAGATATTAAATACCGACATATCATGCGGCTGCTGACAACGCTCACCGCCCACCATAATGCGAAAGTCTTGGTTTTCTAAAGGCTGGCTGATGGCGGATTGCAAAAACCATTCTTTACCATGGGTGTAGAGATTGTCTAGTGTGCCAAAAGCATTGGTATCACTAACGTTCTTGGCGCGTTGATAAACCAAGGCACGCTGCTGGCGTGAAAACGGTACTTGCTCTTTATCGTTTTCTAACAAATACTGACGAATCTCAGGACGGAAGTCTTCAAGTACGTAGCGGATATGCCCAGCCACTGGATAGTTTCTCAAGATGGCATGCTTTGACTGTATAACGTCATAAATCCCCAAACATACCCCAAACCCGCCAAGAATAATCAGCCACCAATTCATCAATAATAGCCCTGCTAAAAACAGCAAAACAGCAGCGGCAAAAGTACTGTAACGTAACAGCACACCGACTAAATAAGGCGAGTTGGTTTTGGGTTCAGGGTTTAGATTGGTACGAGATTGGGGCATAACGAGGCTCAATAGTAATGGTTAAATATAGTATAGATAAGATGCTCAAATTTATCGTGTATATCATACGCCAATAATATCATGGCTTAATGATTATTGAGTAACGGTGTGCTAACGTTGGCTTTATTGAGTCAACCGCTGCGATTTATACGATTCTGGATATGTTTATAGGTTCTTACCCATCTCTCCTCAAAGGGACATTGAATTTCCTATATAATGTGAGCTATTTCGTTGTTGACGATCCATTCAATTTAGGCTTTTTTCTTAGTAAAAAAGGCTTCTTATCAGGTAAAACGGTGCTTTATGTTTAACGCTTCCTCGACTCGTTTAAATAAATACATCAGCGAAAGCGGCATTTGCTCTAGGCGCGACGCTGACCGCTTTATTGAGCAAGGTAATGTGTACGTCAATGGCAAGCGTGCTCAAGTAGGCGCGCAAGTGGTTGCTGGAGATGCGGTGAAAGTTAACGGGCAGCTCATCGAGCCACGAGAGGCAGATGATTTTGTGTTTATTGTTTTGAATAAGCCAGTGGGCATTGTGAGCACCACAGAAAGCTCTGAGAAAAATAACATTGTCGACTTTGTGAGACACAGCTTACGTATTTTCCCCATTGGTCGTTTGGATAAAGATTCTCAAGGTTTAATCTTTCTGACCAATAATGGCGATTTGGTTAATAAAGTGTTGCGTGCTGGTAATAACCATGAAAAAGAGTATCTGGTCACGGTCAATAAGCCGTTAACCGACAGTGTTATTGAGGGTTTGGCGGGCGGTGTGCCGATGCTTGGCAAAATGACGAAAAAATGCCCAGTAACTAAAGTAGCGCCCAACGTATTCAACATCACGCTAGTGCAAGGTCTGAACCGTCAAATTCGCCGTATGTGTGAGCACTTTGGCTATGAAGTCGTGAAACTTGAGCGTACGCGGATTATGAATGTCAGTCTCAAGGGTACACCCGTTGGAGACTGGCGAGATTTGACGCCAAAAGAGCTATCTGTTTTACTTAAATCTGTAGAAGATTCTTCTTCGCAAGACAGTAAACCGGCTAAAAAATCTCGTAATGTACCACGCAAAAACCCTCGTGCCGATGACTCGTCAAAAGCAAAGTCGTCTTCAAAACCAGCGGGTGCAGCAAAGGGAAATAAAAAATACTCCAAGGATGATGCTAGAAAACCAGCGGGTTCTAAAGGTAGGGATGGGCGTCCTGCTGGTCGTGGTAAGCCGTCAGGGGGTAATGGTAAGTCTGGAGGCAATGGCAAACCTGCTACAAATGGCAGGCGTCCTTCAAAAGGCCGAGGGTCTAAACGGTAGTAGTTTCGCGATCATAAGTTTTTGACGTGCGACTGCTTTATTCATGTTTTAAATGTCAGTAAGCTAAATAATTTCAACTTTGATCTTAACGGGATAATATTATGTTTAAAATAAAAGTAGAACGCATTGTCAAAAAACCGATTGATGAGGTGTTTGAAGCACTGAGTGACCACGCCAGTTATGGCTCATTTAAAGCAGTAGGTGTAGCTAAGTTGGTGAATGAAGGTGACGAGGAGCGCAATGGCGTTGGGGCTTTACGTAGCATTCAAACGGGACCTGTTAAGTTTTGGGAGCGAATTACGGCGTTTGAGCGTCCTACTCATATGCAATACCAAATCGAAAAAGCTAAACCTATAAAAATGCAACATGATAAAGGCGTCATTGATTTAAAAGACTTGGGCGATGGCACCACACACGTGACTTGGATATCTGAGGGTCGATTGACGGTACCATTGCCATTAATCGGTCGCCTATTTGACCGTCAAATGCAGAAACAAGGAACCATAGGGTTTAGCAGCATACTCAAATCTATAGAAAGCCGCTAATCTAGCGGCAATGTTGGGTTTTTTGATATAATTATTTAGGACACGCCCTAGTGATGGTTTATTTTATTTGAGCCATCACTGTTAGTTTTAATCCGATTTTTTCTTAACAGCTTCAATCTCGTTAAAGCGCGCTAATTGCTCTGGTGTTGCTTTTTGTTGATACTTTTCTTTCCACTCAGCATAAGGCATACCATAAACAAGCTCGCGCGCATCCTCGTATTCGATTTCAATACCACGCTCCTCACCAGCCGCTTTATACCATTTGGATAAGCAGTTACGACAAAAGTCGGCAAGGTTCATCAGTTCGATATTTTGTACATCTTTACGCTCGTCTAAATGAGCTAGTAAGCGACGAAATGCCGCTGCTTCTAATTCGATGTTTGATTCTAATTTTGCCATAAGGTTTTTCCTAATTGTAATTGAGTCATCTCAAAACTGAGATGATACTAACGATATAAATATTGCGCAACCTGTCATGATCTATATTAAAAAATCGCACAAGCAAACTTGGCAAACTTATCATAGTAAGGTTTATCAACTTAAAGCCTTTTAATCATGATATTAAATCACGCTTCATTCCTATCTGCTCGTTGGTCAATCGTGAGCTAAGTTTCTTCTTTGAATTCATGAATAATTTTTTTGCCAGTCACGCATCATAATGTCGTGTACCCATTTTACGTAGTATCAGCTATATCATCACTTCTAGAGAATCGTCGTTAAATGATTTGACTGTTATCATTTTAGCTGTTAATTTTAAGTAGCGTTTTGAATATTAAGCAGTTTTAATTTAAAGTGCTTATGTCTATTGAAGCAGATTAATTAAGTCTTAATATCAATCAAATGTCAAAAAAATAATCGCTATCAAAAGGAATTGATAATGAAATTAGCACCTTTTTTTTCGATAGGTGCACTAGCAGCTATTAGCCTTTTTGGTTGTTCTGGCCAATCTGATAACAGTAGCGAAGTTGCCTCAAATCAAGAAGTTACCGTTCTACGTTTCTCCCATTTTTATCCCGCCACTGCTGATGTTAATAAAGAAATCTTTGAGCCATGGGCCAAAAAAATTGGAGAAGATTCTAATGGTCGTCTTAAGGTTGAGGTATATCCATCGGCAACACTCAGTAAAGCAGATACCGCTTATGAATCCACAGTAAAGGGAACGATTGACATCGGTTCTCAAGTACAGGGTTATACTAGTGGTCGCTTTCCACTGACCCAGATTGCAGAGCTTCCCGGTTTGTCTAATTCATCAACACAGACAGGTTGTATGCTGCAAACCCTTTATGAAAATGGCACTATATCTAGCGAATATGAAGATTCACATCTCCTTTTTATGTTCGCTACCGGCCCTGGTACATTACATAGTGCTGATAAGCTTATTCGAACTCCCGAAGATATGAAAGGGATGCGTATCCGCAGGCCATCTGCTGTAGCAGGTGATATTATCGAAAGTATGGGTGCCTCTCCTGTGGGTTTACCTGCCAATGATATATATACGTCTCTACAGCGCGGTGTGGTTGATGGATTAAGCTTTCCATGGGAGGCGATCACAACTTTCAAGCTTGATGAGTTAACCAAATATCATACCAATATCCCATTTTATAGTTCTGCTCTGATGATGACTATGAATAAAGATAAATATGAAAGTTTGCCTGATGATTTAAAAAAGGTCATTGATGATAACTCAGGTATGGCTCTTACTAAGAAAGTTGGTGAGATGTGGGATAGAACTGATTTATTAGGTTTGCAAGCTGCTAAAGATAGAGGTGATGAGATCATTGATATTCCAGATCCACTTAATGATCCAGATTGGAAAGGACCTCTGCTAAAAGGAACACAGAAATACTTAGACGATGTAAGCGCATTAGGACTCGATGCTGAAAGTGTCTATGAAAAAGCAAAAGCTGCTAGTGTAGCCTGTAAGGTCTAATTATTTTTTAATATTAGGGCGTGTCATAAAATCTCCTATAAAGCCCAAAAATTAGACAAAAAAAATCCTCACTGTTAAGTGAGGATTTTTAAGTATTTGGAGCGGGAAAAGAGATTCGAACTCTCGACCCCAACCTTGGCAAGGTTATGCTCTACCACTGAGCTATTCCCGCTAATTATCAATTAACTATCGTCAGTTGATGATGGCGTATTATACGCAGTTTTTTTGGTGTGTCAACACCCATGACGAAAAAAACCAAAGTTAGTAAAATAGGCGTGTCTTCTAGCCATAAATGTATGTTATAACAGTTTATTATAATATGTATTCCAAAAGCTTTGCATTACATAAATAAGCTGGGATGCACTTTATAATTTAACCTCAATTACATTCACAGTTATCAATACTTATAAAGATAAGTCATAGGGATATACAATGAGTCAACACTATACCATCGCCGATTATTTGTTTGATCGTGTCGCAGAAGCGGGCGCATCTGAGATATTTGGCGTACCTGGTGATTTTAATCTAACTTTTTTAGACAATGTTCTCGCATCTGATAAGCTGCGCTGGGTAGGTAATACTAATGAGCTAAATGCCGGCTATGCTGCTGATGGTTATGCACGCGAGCGTGGATTTGCTGCGATGGTGACGACCTTTGGTGTGGGCGAGTTATCAGCGATTAACGCGACGGCAGGCTCTTTTGCTGAGTACGCGCCTGTATTGCATATCGTAGGAGCACCAAGTACCGCTCTACAAGACTCAAAGCGCCGTATTCATCACTCGCTTGGTGATGGTGTATTCAATCACTTTATTAAAATGGTCGAGCCTGTGACCGTGGCACGGGCGCAAATTACACCAGAAAACGCGGCTTCAGAGATTGACCGTGTCATTCGTTTAATCCTTAAAAAGCATCGCCCCGGCTATCTGTTACTATCGCCTGATGTTGCGCGTCAGCCTATCTATCCACCAACCACCAAGCTGATTGACAGCCAAGAAGATATCACCAGTCAAGCGGCACTGGCAGATTTCAAACAAGCATTGACGGAGTTTTTGCCAAACAAAACCATGATGCTTATGGCAGATTTGATGGTGCATCGTTTAGGATTGCAAAATCAGCTCAAAGCACTTATCGCTGATACTGACATTCCTTATACAACGCTGTCTTGGGGCAAAACGCTGCTTGATGAAAATAGTGAGCGTTGGGCAGGAACTTATGCAGGTGTTGCCTCGCGTCCTGTGGTCAAAGATGCGGTAGAAAACTGTGAATGCCTGATCAAAGTAGGGGTGCAGTATACCGATACGACTACCGCAGGATTCAGCCAAGATATCAATGAGGATGTGGTCGTAGACTTGCATTATGAACGGGCTTCTATCAGCGGTCAAAACTTTGCACCGATTGCGCTAAAAGATGCGCTGCAAGCGTTACATGAAGTGATGACCTCTGGCATCAATATCGTACCAAAATCTTTCTGTGAGCCGGTTAATCCTCATGAACAAAATGGCAAAGATGATGAGGCTATCCGCCAAGACGATCTGTGGCATATCATCGCTGCGCGCTTAGATCATAATAATTTGGTTTTTTCAGAACAAGGAACGGCCTATTTTGGTATCAGTGATGTGCGTCTGCCAGAAGGGGTTACCTCTTATGGGCAACCAATGTGGGGGTCGATTGGCTATACGTTGCCAGCCAGCTTAGGTGCTGCTATCGCATCGCCAGACAAGCGCAGTGTTTTATTGATTGGTGATGGCTCAGCATTATTGACTATTCAAGAACTGGCAGTCATGATTCAGGAGCGTATCAATCCAGTCATCGTCTTAATTAACAACGATGGATATACCGTGGAGCGTGCGATTCATGGCGAAAACCAATACTACAATGATATTCCTAAATGCGACTGGCAGATCATGCCACAAGCCTTTGGTGCCAACAAAGAGAACAGTCTCATACTCAAAGTAGAAACGGCAGGTGAGCTAAAATCTGCCCTCGACAAGGCCGCTGCTACCACGGATAAATTAGTGATGATCGAGGTGATCGCGGATAAGCATGATATCCCGCCATTACTTGCAGATATCAGTGCCGCGCTAAAGCCAAAAAATGATTAATTAGTTCGCAAACAGCATCAACAATTATCAGTCATCGCCCCATTTAGCACCATTGCTAGGTGGGGTTTTTTTGAGCCTTTTTATGATGTAAGTCAATTAAGCTGTTGTTCCTCTTATATCGCTTTGCAGACTTTAGTATCATGGTGGATTGGGCTATGTTCAGCCCTTAGCATTCAACAGGAGATGATCCCGTCGTGATTTGGTTAAAAATGCTTATTGGCGCTTTAATGGTACTGGCAATTCAATTATTTGCGCAAACTCGATTTTTTTATTTGGCGGCACTTGCGCCACTTTTCCCTACTTTTACATTAATCAGTCACTTCATCGTCGGCACTGAGCGTAGTCCTGCTGATTTAAGGGTCGCATTGATATTTAGTATGCTTGGCGTTATCCCGCACCTTATTTATACCTTTGTGGTGTTCTTTAGCATCAGCTATATCAGTTTATATAAGGCACTACTGCTCGGCGTTGTCGCTTGGACAATAGCGGCGGCAATTTTAGTCCTTACTTGGCAATACATTCAGGCTTAGTCAGTATTGAAAAGAGTATGCCAAACAGTTTCAACTGTATTTATAGGACTGAGGGCATGTCATCAAACTCACTTGTATCATCATGACTAAAATGAGAGCAAGTATTAGTAAAAATCTTTATAGATAGTTTTTGTAGAAATGATAGTAGATGTTATTCTTAATGATATTTTTAATATTCAGATGTGGCGTCTACTGGTAAAGATAAAAGATTAAATTGTAATATTTTCGCACCAACTTAATTCATTACCATTGATAAAAATAGGGCTTAAAAAAGATGGATACCTTAAATATCCTATACCTCGTAGGGGCATTGTTGATTTTTGCCAGTATCATGGCCAGTACGTTATCCGCGCGTTTGGGCGTTCCATTATTGCTGTTGTTTTTGATGGTAGGGATGTTGGCAGGTGAGCAGGGTATTTTAGGTATTGAGTTTTCTCAATATGGTATTGCCAATTTCGTTGGGCAGGCAGCTTTGGCTTGTATCTTGTTAGATGGTGGTTTGCGCACCTCTTTTAAATCGTTTCGGGTTGGTCTTAAGCCTGCCGTTACACTCGCTACTTGGGGTGTCCTCGCTACTGTCATGATACTGGGCGTATTCGTGACTTGGCTACTCGATGTCGATTGGCGCTTTGGGCTATTGATGGCAGCTATCGTTGGCTCAACCGATGCGGCAGCGGTATTTTCACTATTGCGTAATGGCGGTGTCAAGCTCAATGATCGCGTCCAAGCCACACTCGAATTAGAGTCTGGTGCCAACGATCCCTTGGCTATTTTATTGGTTACGGGTCTTATCGCTCTAAATGTTGATCCAGCGGGACAGACAGTATTTGGCTTTTTGATATTACTGTTCCAGCAGTTGAGCTTTGGGCTAGGGATGGGCTTGCTATTCGGTTATTTGCTATCTCGATTATTGCCCAAGATACATTTAGCAGAAGGCATGTATGCTATTTTGATACTATCTGCTGGCTTGTCCGTCTTTGCCGCGACCAATCTAATTGGCGGTAGTGGATTTTTAGCGGTTTATCTCACGGGTGTGATGATTGGCAATCACAAGGTACGCTCCACCGAGCATGTGATGCGAGTGATGGACAGCTTTGCTTGGTTATCACAAGCGGTGCTTTTCGTAGTGTTAGGACTATTGGTCACCCCATCAAACGTCATCAATGTCTGGCATTATTCAGTCGCGATTGCCGCCTTTATGATCTTCGTTGCCCGTCCTATCGCCGTCTATACCAGCGTTAAGCCTTTTAAGTTTAAAGACAGAGAGATAGGCTTTATCTCTTGGGTTGGCTTGCGCGGGGCAGTACCTATTACCCTTGCGATATTGCCTGTTATGGCAGGGATAGATAACGCCTTCATGCTGTTTGATATTGCCTTTGGGGTCGTGGTTTTGTCCTTGATTTTGCAAGGTACAACCATTCCTATCATGGCCAATTTGTTTAAGGTGCGGATTCCGACCAATGATGATCCAAAAGAGGAGCATGAGGTTTGGGTGTCGGATAAGGCAAGTATTACTTTGTATGAATTCGAAGTTCAATCAGGGGCATTTGCGATTGGTCGTCATCCGATGGATATCTCTAAACGCATTAGCTCTGATGAGATTAGTGTGTTTGCGCTGGTACGTAGGCAGAGAATCGTGGTCATTGACGAAGACACGAAGCTGAAATTTGGTGACGGTGTCTGGTACGCCATGCGCGGCGATCATGCCAGAAAAATCGCTAAAATTTTTAATGATACGACATTGGATCGTAAAGCCATCGATGATTTTTATGGCGACTGGCTACTATCACCTAGCGTCAAGCTTGGAGATTTACCCTTCTTTACGGCTATGATGCAATCTGAATCACTGGTAGACAGCCTACAGTCTGATCCTAATGACAGCCCAAAAAGCATGTGGGAACAAACGGTCGCTGAATATGTGACAGGAAATCTAGGTACAGCACTGGTCTCAGGAGATACCGTTGCCATTAATGATAAGTGGTCATTGGTCATCAAAGAAATGGATGATAAAGGCAAGCTAAGAACCATTGGCTTAAAGCGTCAGGAGCAACCAATCTAGTCAATCCATTATAAAAGCGTTACAGCGTTAACCTCGCTTGAAGTATTAAATATACATCTACACTCGGTTGCCTTGTACCACTTTTAAATTGAACCGACTATAGCGATATAGCCACTTATCGTCGCTGGTGATGAGCCATGATTTAAGCTGGCTTATATTAGCTGGCTCATACTAGGAAACGCCTTAGTCATTTACAGCTTTGGCGAGCTTTTTGATAATAGACGCATCATTTGACTTAAAAAATCAGCGACCTGTTTGTGCAAGTTTTCTCGGTAAGCCCAATGATGCTTGACCTCATAACTGGCCTCGGTGGGCAGTAGTATTTTCATCAGTCCCATCTCTTCATAACGCTTGGCTAAGTCATTGGGCAGATAACCAACATGATGACCTGCCAAAATCAGCTGCGCGGTCGCCTCCATATGATAAGTGGTGGCACTCAAAGTTTTTGGGCGGACATGATTGATACTCAAATCAGTAATATAGCCTCGTTTTATCCATGGATAGTTTTGTTCCAAATCCTCAAAAGTTAGCCCTTCTGATTCATAAAATAATCGATGCTCGCGCCCACAGCAAACTACCTGCTTTTCAATAAATGCTGGCTGGAACGTTAGTAGCGGTGGAAAACTGCCAAAATATCCCACACCAATATCACTCTCGTTGCTTAGTAGCTTCTCTAACATGCTTTCAGGGCTTTGCACGTCGATAGAAAAGTGGATAAGGGGATTGTCACGATAGCTAGCAGCCAAGCATTGGCGCAAGGCATCATAAAAAAATGTCGGCATTTGATCAATGAGACACAGTCGAATATGACCGCCATGCACGGAGTCTAATTGACGAATGTAGTGCAGTTGATGTTGAAAGCTGGCAACCGCTTCGGTAAAACTCAAGCAGGCTTCATATACTGCTGCACCATCTTCTGTCAGCTTAAAACCCGCACGTCCACGATGACAAAGCGTCATACCCAAGCGGTCTTCTAAATGGGTCAAATGACCACTAATGACAGACGTCGTCACATTTAAGCGCGACTGGGCGGCTGTCACGCCCTGACACTCTACAATCGCCATAAAGCTACGCAAGGTTTTGATGTCTATTTTTATCAATTCATCTAGCATCAGTAAATATCCCTCAGCACTTGTGATGTTTATCAAAATGAATTTTCTATTCATCACTTTTTTAGCATAAAATTTATATCAAACTTCTGATAATAACGGTTAAATCTAACTTACTACGAAAAACCAGAAGTTTACTTCTAAATTTTACCATGGTTTGTATTCAATTATTTAGGTATTGTCAGAGTCATATAAAAAGTGACATATAACAAATTGGCTATACCGACACACTAAAACAAGGATGTGATTTATGAAATTCAATCAACCATTAAGCGGCAACGACATGCCAAGATTTGGCGGCTTTGCTTCTATGATGCGCCTGCCGACTCAGGCTGATGCAGAAGGATTAGATGTGGCTTTCGTTGGTGTACCTTTGGACATCGGTGCATCAAACCGTAGTGGTGCTAGATTGGGACCAAGACAGATACGCGATGAATCACGCATGATTCGTCCCTACAATGTGGCCACTCGTGCTGCGCCTTTTGAATCCTTACAAGTTGCTGATATTGGCGATGTACCTATCAATACTTTCAACCTGCTGAAAAGCGTTGATATCATCGAAAAATTCTATACAGAAAAAGTCGTCAAACATGGCGCGATTCCTCTAACACTAGGCGGCGATCATACCATTGCCTTGCCTATTTTGCGTGCGCTTGCCAAAAAACATGGCCCTGTCGGTATGGTGCATATCGATGCGCATGCAGATATCAACGATGATATGTTTGGCGAAAAAATCGCTCATGGTACACCGTTCCGCCGTGCTGTCGAAGAGAACTTAATCGATGGCAACCGTGTGGTACAGATTGGCTTACGTGGTACAGGCTATAGCGCCGAAGAGTTTGACTGGTCAACCCAGCAAGGCTTTCGCGTTGTACCTGCTGAGGAATGCTGGTACAAGTCGCTAACACCATTAATGGCAGAAGTGCGCGAAAAGCTAGGCGATGGACCTGTCTATTTAAGTTTCGATATCGATGGTATTGACCCAGCGTTTGCACCGGGTACGGGTACTGCTGAAATCGGTGGTCTGACCTCAACTCAAGCCATAGAAATCATTCGCGGTATGCGCGGACTGGAAGTAGTCGGTGGCGATTTGGTAGAAGTGTCACCTCCGTATGACCCATTCGGTAACACCTCAGTACTGGCAGCGAACTTATTGTTTGAGATGCTATGTATTTTACCGGGTGTGCGCTATGACGATAAGGTCAAAGCTGTTTACTAATAATCACTCATGATACGAATAGTGATTTACCCTTTAGGGAAAGGGTAGTTTGAGTATACTGCTAAACAACTTATTTAAACGCGATTGAACTTTTTTAGGATAACTGACTCATGACCCAATTGACGCAAGCGTCTTCTTCATTACCTGCAACCCCATCTCTGACATGCGGTGAGCTGTTGGTAAAGTGGTTAGAATACTATGGCGTAGAGACCGTGTTTGGCATACCCGGTGTGCACACGGTCGAGCTATATCGTGGTCTGCCAAACACCAATATCCGCCATGTGACGCCGCGTCACGAGCAAGGCGCTGGGTTTATGGCGGACGGCTATTACCGCGCTTCGGGCAAGATTGGCGTTTGCTTTATCATTACCGGCCCTGGCATGACCAATATTATGACTGCCATGGCACAAGCATTGGCTGATTCTATACCGATGCTGGTGATCTCTAGTGTCAATAAAGTAGCAGATACGGGCAGCGGTGAAGGGCACTTGCATGAATTGCATGATCAGCAAGGTATGGTCAGCAAGGTGGCACTCACGAGCAAAACCATCTGGAAGCCTGAGTCGCTACCCAAGGTCATCGCAGAAGCTTTTGCCTTATTCAATGGTGCACGTCCGGGGCCAGTGCATATCCAGCTGCCAATCGATGTGATCACTGCTGATGCCAGTCATGTTGCCAAGCCGCCTGATTTAACGCCTTATTTGAATAGTCCGGCAACCAGCCAAACTGATGCAAATAGTTCAACGCTGCCGCGAGTAATGAGACCGCTGCCCAATCCTGCACAGCTTGATTTAATTATCGAATCTCTCAAAACCGCAAAAAACCCAGTATTGCTCTATGGTGGTGGCTGCGTCGATGTCAATCAAGATGCGCAAAAACTGGCAGAGCTGATCGATGCGCCGACATTTTTGACCATTAATGCCAAAGGTCTGCTACCACCCGCTCATCCGTTAAGTTTGGGCAGCAATCAATCATTAGCAGCAGGTCGAGCCGTTATTACTGAAGCCGATTTGGTATTGGCGATTGGTACTGAGCTTGGTGAGACTGATTATGATGTGTTTTTTAATGGCGAGTTTAAAATCAACGGTAAGCTGATTCGTATCGACTGCGATGCTCAGCAATTGCAGCGTCCTTTTAGAGCGGATATCGCCGTATTATCCGATGCGCAAATGGCTGTAAGTGGCCTTTGCACACGTCTAGAAAACCAAGCGTTAAATCATAAAGCGGTGTCACGAGTCGCCGAGGCAAAACAGGCATTGTTAGCAGAAATGACACCAGATTTTGCGGGTCAAAATGCACTACTTCAGCTGATTCGAGATGAAGTAAAAGACGTCATATTTGTTGGAGATTCAACGCAGCCTGTCTATAGTGGCAATCTTGGTTTTGAAGCACTGGCAACCCGAAAATGGTTTAACTCGTCGACTGGGTTTGGCACGTTAGGTTACGGTTTGCCTGCCGCGATAGGTGCCATGATTGGCTCAAAATCGCCAGTTATTAGTCTTATTGGCGATGGCGGTATTCAGTTTACGATTGCAGAACTCATCTGCGCTGCCGAGCTTGAGCTACCATTGATTGTGCTGCTGTGGAACAACCAAGGCTATGGCGAGATTCGTCGTTATATGGAAGAGGGTGGTCTACCACTGATTGGGGTCAATATTAAGACGCCACATTTTGAGCCATTAGCAGCAGGATTTGGTGCAGGTTATCGCCGAATTACCGAAAAGCAGCAACTGCTAGATGCCTTGCAAAACGATATCAACGGCAAGCAGCCTTTCATTTATGAAGTTGATGAAGCCGATGATTTTCTGATTGAGATAGGTAAGGACTTTACCTGTTTCAGCTGATGATAATTACTTAACTGTACTAAAGGCTGGTCACTCAAGGAAAAATGTCTGCAATGCTAAATTCTAACCACTCGTCTAATAGTTGGAATGCGTCGCAGGCGAGTTTGTTAGCAGACTTAGCAGCCGTTGCTGGCGCGCCCAATGTATTGACCAAGCCGAGTCAGCAGCAGTCGTATATACAAGGGGCGATTGCTGCTATCACAGATGCTATCTTGGCAGTGGTGACCCCTCATTCTCTTGTGGCACTATGGCGCGTCATTAACCTCTGTGCAGCATCTGATGTGATCATTATCGCTCAGGCTGCTAACACAGGGTTGACCGGAGGCTCCACGCCGTATGGGAAGTATGACAGACCAGTCATCGTTATTTCTACGCAACTATTGGGCGGTGTTCATCTGCTCAATGACGCAGCAGAGCTTATTGCCTTGCCAGCGGCGACCCTTCAGCAATTAGAATACAAGCTTGCACCTTTGGGGCGTGAGCCGCATTCAGTGCTGGGCTCTAGTTGTGTTGGTGCTTCGGTGATTGGCGGTATTTGCAACAGCTCTGGCGGTATGTTGGTGCAGCGTGGTCCGGCGTATACCGAGATGTCACTATTTGCCAAACGTAATGCTATGGGTGAGTTTGAATTAATCAATCACTTAGGCATTGATTTAGGTGTCGATCCAGAAGAGATGCTTGGAAACCTACAAGCTGGCACGTTCAATAAAAATCCAGATAGTGCCAACAGTAAGTCCTGTACAAACCATCATTATCAACACAAAGTGCGTGATTGCGAGGCAGACACACCTGCCAGATTTAACAATGACCCTAACGGATTGTATGAAGCCTCTGGTTCAGCAGGCAAAGTCATCGTCTTTGCGGTTCGAGTCGCGACATTTGCCAAACCAGCGCAAGAGCAAACATTCTATATCTCTACCAATGACGCTGATACCTTGACCACACTCAGGCAGCAGTGGTTAAAAAGCGAGCTGAACCTGCCTGTTTTGGCAGAATACATGCACAAAGACTATAACGATATAACCATGCGCTATGGCCGCGATACTTGTTTAAGTATGCGCAAACTGCCAGCCAGTAAGATAGGCGCGTTGTATCGGTTACAAGCCAAGATTGGCTATTATTTGGATAAATGGCGACTGCCTCAGACTTTACCAGATCGGGTGCTACAAATGACTGGTGTCTTCATGCCACCGTCATTGCCTGCGCCTTTAAGCACGCAAGCGTTCTCGTACCGTTATCATTTGATCATAAAAGTCGCGAATGCCAGTGATAGTGATAGTGACGATGATAATCACAGTGCTAAGGCTAGTAATCAGCATATTGCCGCTGCTCAAGCATTTCTACAGTCCCATATGCAGCAGCATCAAGGCGTCGTACATCTTTGTACAGCCGAAGAATCCCAAGCATTATTGGTGTTTCGCAGTGCGGCAACCGCTGCCATGTTTCGTTATCACAATCTTAACCACACAAAGTTTGGCGAGCTATTAGCGACTGATATTGCCTTACCAAGGAATGCCGTAGATTGGGATGAGGTGCTACCTACTGACTTGCAAAAGCAGGTAAGTAAAACCTTTTATTTGGGGCATTTTTTCTGTCATGTCATGCACCAAGACTATCTGTTATACCCTGAAGTGGATGCAAAAAAATTCAAGGATGACCTATTGGCGTTTTATGATCGACGTCGTATAGAGTACCCTGCTGAGCACAACGTGGGACATGTCTATACCGCAAAACCTGCACTACATAATTTTTATAAAAAACTAGATCCGACCAATTCGCTAAACCCAGGCATTGGTCAGACAGCAAAATGGAAAAATTGGCGGTCGTCGCCTATCATGGAGGAATTAAATGACGAGTCATATCAGTAAGTCACAGCAGCCAGTCTTAGGTAATAATGCTGTCGATCCAAAAACACCACAGGGCGAGCAATGGCGAGCGTCATTGTGGAAATTTCTCTTATTTTCAGCCCTTGGTATCGCGCTATTTATCATTCCCTTTCAATGGGATGGCAAGGTTACTATTTTATTGGGCGTATTGACCGATGCACTACAAGGCTGGATAGGCGGTTATGTGGCTTACGTGGCACTGGTGATCGTTACCATCTCTTTTGTTGGCGCACTCTCAGTCAAGCTGTTACGACCTACCTTGCACGAAGACTCTATGATAAAGAAGCTCTTCGATGTTGAGTGGCTGTGGTTTGGTGCCCGTTTTTTGGGCGCAGTATTTATCTGGATGATATTTTTACAAGTAGGCCCCGAGTTTATTATTAACCGTAATACCGGCGGCGTTATTTTTGAAGATTTGATTCCGATTTTGATTCCTTTATTTTTCTTCGCTATCTTATCCTTGCCGTTCTTAACAGATTTTGGTTTGATGGAGTTTTTGGGAACGTTAGCCAGCAAAGTCTTTATCAAACTATTTAAACTACCCGGACGCTCAGCGGTAGATGCGATGTCTTCTTGGTTTGGCGCGGCCTCTATCGGCTTGCTAGTGACCATGCAAGAGTATGACAAAAGTTATTATAGCCAGCGTGAAGCGGCGGTTATTGCCACAACTTTTTCGGTAACTTCAATCGCTTTTACTTATGTCGTAGCGAAAACAATTGGCGTAGACAACAACTTTGTCTTCTTTTATCTGACCATCGCGTTGACTGGTTTTATAGCAGCCATTATCATGCCACGCATCCCGCCATTATCACTGAAAGCAGACACCTATCATTCTGGCAAATGTATGCTAGATGAAGAGATTCCTACTCAGTATAGTATGCCGCAGTGGGCGCTAAATCGTGCTGTGACGCGTGCGTATTCTATGCCAAGTCTGGCAAGTGTGTTCAAACACAGCCTAAAGAATTTATTTGATATTTACTTTGGTCTGATTCCTGTTATTTTTGCTATTGGCACCATTGGTCTAGGGCTGGCAGAGTACACGCCAGTATTTAACTGGATATCTGCGCCCCTCGTGCCTTTGCTTGAATTGCTACAAATTCCAGAAGCGGCAGAAGCGGCGCCTGCCATGATTATGGGCTTTGCTGATATGTACTTACCAGCGTTGGTCGGTAAGAGTATTGAGAGCGAAATGACACGATTCATCGTTGGGGCATGCTCTATTACGCAGATTATTTATATGTCTGAAGTGGGTGCGCTGATTTTGAAGTCAAACATTAAGCTTAATGTTCTAGAGCTGTTCATGATTTTCATCCTTCGTACTTTGATTAGCCTAGTGATTATTACCTCAGTAGCGCATCTCCTGTATTAATCAGAAGACCCCGTGACAAAGGTAGGATAGGGTAAACGACAGTGATTTTTGGCGGGTGATTGATGACAATGACAGCGTAGGTAGGCAGTAGCGTCAATCACCCGTAATCATTATCAATAAATACGCTACGAATAAACAATGAGAGAGGACATACCATCATGGAAACGACAAATGCTACTGATATAACCAGACAAATTGCAAAAGAGACAATGCAAAATGAAGTGGTATTAAATGCGGCCTATATCAATGGTAAATGGACTGCCATCGAAGCATCATCGGTTGATAGCGAAGACACTGATATGCAGAATCTATATGACCCAAATACTGGTGAGGTGTTAGCATCGACACGCTTATGTACCAGTGCCCATGTAGAAACAGCGGTCAATGCTGCCTCTGACGCCTATGCAAATTGGTCGCAAACCCCAGTAAGCGTGCGTGCGCATTATCTGCATGCGATTGCTGACGCTATGGAGCAGCAATTTGATAAATTGGTTGGATTGTCTGTTTTAAACAATGGTAAGCCCATCGAAGAGGCAAAAATAGACGTCGGTGATGCTATCGCTTGTTATCGCTATTATGCCAACCTGATAACAGATCAAGAAACGTGGTCGGAAGTATCCACGAATGAATCTGGCATTCGTCTGCTAAAGACTTTTGCGCCCGTTGGCGTGTGCGCATTGATTGTACCTTGGAACTTTCCAATGGTGACGACCTCTTGGAAGTTGGCACCAGCGCTAGCAGCAGGCTGCACAGTGGTATTAAAGCCTTCTGAGGTGACCTTATTGCCAGAATTGATGCTGGGCAATGTATTGTCTGGTATCGAGCTGCCAAAAGGCGTGGTTAATATTTTGCCCGGTGCTGCCGAAGTTGGTGCTGCCATGACCAGTCATCCGCTGATTGATAAAGTCTCTTTTACGGGTAGTAATGTGGTGGGTGAAAAGGTAATGACCCAAGCGGCAAAGAGCATCAAAGACGTCAGTCTTGAGCTTGGTGGCAAGTCTGCTATTGTGGTGCGCGCGGATGCCGATATCGATTACGCTTGTGACCTTATCATTGGCGGTGTATTTACCAATGCTGGTCAAATATGTTCAGCGACCTCTAGATTGCTTGTTCATGAAGATATCGCACCGACTTTATTTGAAGCGTTGAAAGTGAAAACCGCAAGCCTGCAAGTTGGTGATGGTTTTGATACAGGCACTCAGATGGGTCCAATGGTCAGCGAGCAACAGCTTAAGCAAGTAAAAAAATACTGTGATATTGCGACTGCCGAAAACCTTACTTGCCTGACTGGTGGAGAAATATCAGCTAGTCAAGGGTATTTTGCCGCGCCCACTATTTATATCGATGTTCCTGAAACCAGCCAATTGTGGCTCGAAGAAGTGTTCGGACCAGTATTGGTTAGCAAAACCTTCAAAGACGATGCAGAAGCCATTCGTTTGGCCAATGACAACAAATATGCGTTGGCAGCGACCATTGTCAGTACTGATGAAAAGGTCGCATTGGCGATGGCATTACAGATTGAAGCGGGTCATGTTTGGATCAATGAACAACAAATCGTGCTGCCTGAGTCAGGGTGGGGCGGCTTTAAGCAAAGCGGCATCGGTCGTGAGTTAGGTGGGGGCGGTCTGTCCGCTTACCAAAAGAGCAAGCATGTATTGTTATCTGACTAAATATGTCTAATATTTTAAGCTTATCGATTACCCATTAAAAAACCCCTTTAAATTTTAAAGGGGTTTCAAAAACGATTAACTTTGGATAATGAACGACAGTAGTACGATTGAGTTTTCAATTTTTGCCACGTTAATGGGTCATCCGCCTTAGCTGATGTAAATATTACTCTCAATATTATTCTTCATATGAAGTAACCGAGGGGCAATGTCTTCTTCTAGCTTAGTACGACTAAGAACAAAACTTGGTGCGCCGCAATTAAAAGTCAGTAAGCCCTCGGTCGGGTGCATGATGGCGGTAGCGACAGCGTTGACGTCTTTTTGCCATTCACTAATCGAGAAGCAATAACCATAGTCGTCATAATCTCTAAAGGCTTTATCCAGTCCGCGTCTAATCTTTAACCAATCATCTTTATACTTACTGCGAATGGCATCAAGGATAAATTCTTGCTCAGCAGCGGGCATACTGGCTAAGCATGCGCGTCCCATCGAACTCAAATGAATGGGGAGGTATGAGCCGACATTACGTCGCATGGTCGTCGTGCCAGACCCTTGCACGACGTTTAGATATACCATTCTCAGGCGGTCACGGGTTGCCATAGCGACCGCACTATTGGCATAATCTGCCAGTTCTTCCATATACGGAGTGACTAAATTGTTGATAGAGATATTTGCCATCATCGTATAGCCAAACCCCAACACACCGGCAGAAAGCTGATATTTACTACTGTTGGTCGATTGCTTTAGATATCCTAACTTGACTAAAGTATAAGTCAGTCGCGTGATCGTCCCTTTAGGCAGGCCAGTCAATTGACTTAAGTCTTGATTACCCAAATAAGGGCGCTGCGGGGTAAAACAACGCAGCAGCTCTAAGCCGCGTGCCAAAGCGGTAATAAACTGCCTATCGTTTTTATCTCTCATGTCACTAATCGGCTCTAACAGCTCAATGTGTGTTGATTTATTAGAGTCTTCATCATCAAGGATATTAGTTGTCATATAAGATTTATTGCTCTCAATTACGTTAATTTAAATAGCATAAAATTCACTACTTTTAGGGCGTGTCTTCAATTCACTCGATAGTCATCTAAATGGGCTGAAAATGGCTAAATCTTGCCAAACATCGTCAAATAGCTGGTTAATATCCCGATATTATCTGCACTATTTTTCTTGTTTGACGGCAATTTATCTCATTTTTATCACCATTTTTGAAATGAAGACACGCCCTAGTACTTTGTAAGCCAATAGTCGTACGCTGATATAGTCATTCCACTATAAAAGTATTACAGCGTTAACCTCGCTTGAAGTATCACATATACATCTACACTCGGTTGCCTTGTACTACTTGTAAATTGAATCGACTATAATAATTTGTTGCTTTTAATAACACTCTATTAATGTACATTGAAACTATTAACATAGCTATTATAAATATCAGCTATTATAAATATAAAGGATTTCGCTATGCGGTATATATGTATCTAATAGTATCACGCCTTTTGTGGATCATATTGCTGCTCTTTGATGAACAACGTTGGAATAAGGCCACATAAGAAATACGCGCCTGCCATAAGCAACAAACCTGCACCGATAGAGTTTTGCATGGCCATATAACCAATGGCAACCGGTGCAATAACTGAGCCCAGTCGTCCAATATTGAACGCACCGCCAATAGCCGTACCTCGAATAGCGGTAGGAAAGCTTTCCGTCAAGTAGGTGGCATTGATAGCATAAGGGATGCCGTATAAGAAACCAAAGGTTATCATCAACCAACCGATGTTTTCTGGGGTATGCATATAGACTAACACTGGAATGAATAGCGCTGTGCCCATAGTACCGAAGGCAAATACTATTTTGCGACCAATTCTATCAGCCACTAAACCTGCCACGACTTTAGCAAACATCATCGTCAAGTAAGTACCTGCCATATATAGTGCCATCTCCTTAAACTTGATACCCAGTTCAGTTTCTAGATAAGACGGTAGCCAGTTGCTTACGCCAAAATAGCCAAATAGTAACAGCCCTGAACTCATCGACCATAAAATGAACATAATGCGATGTTTGGGGTTTTCAAATATGGCTTTATAAGGATTTTCAGGTTTTGTGAGTGAGTTCTTCGCGCCGCTAAGTTTGAGGGCACGAGCCTCTTTCCAAGACTGTGGTTCAGGGATAAGGAAATACATCGATATCGAGAGAATGATAGGTAGGAACGTTAAAAGATATAAGGTGCGCCAACCATAGACGGGAATAATCCAAGCTGAAATGCTCGTGATCACTAAAGACCCTAAGGTAAAACCTGTCATCAATGCTGCGAGTACCGTCGTTCGATGTTTGGTAGGTACCATTTCAGACATCAGGGTGTTAGTGGCAATATATAAACTGCCAAGACCCAAACACGCGGTGAACCGTAATGCTATAAACTGCTCGTAGCTCTGTACAAAGCCACTAAATCCAGATAGCACGGAGAAGAGCGCTGTTGCAATCACGATAACACGTACTCTGCCAAAACGATCACAAGCCCAACCACCGAAAAATCCACCGATTGCCATGCCAAATAATGACCAACTGCCCAAAGCGCCAGCTTGTATGTTGGTCAATCCAAACTCTAGCTTGAGACTTGATAGAGTAAAGGCGAGAATCCCAATATCAGCCCCATCACATAACAGCACTAGAAAACAAAAAAAGAAGGCCAATTTCCAAGGTTGCTTTTGGGTAGAATCTGAGCTTGGATTTGACGTTATAGCGGCACTTTTCACAATTTATATCCTTATTGTTGTGAGAAAGAAATTTTATAGTAATAGCGACATAAGTCAGGTATCTGCGTCCTAGCAAATACCTCGATACGTTTTAATAGTGTGAATATCTTTTACTATTCAAACAAATAGCACTCAAATAAATGACAACTACTCACTAACTTCTTTAATCATATTGCGGGCAATGATGATCTGCTGGATTTGGGTCGTGCCTTCATACAAACGATATAAGCGCACATCACGATAAAAACGCTCAATGCCATAGTCAGCGATATAACCAGCGCCACCATGAATTTGTACAGCTCTATCAGCAACACGGCCACACATTTCGGTGGCAAACATCTTGGCACATGACGACTCGGTAACGACATCTTTGCCGTCATCACGCAGGCGTGAAGCATCTAATACCATAGATTTTGCCGCATAAATCTCTGCTTTTGAGTCAGCAAGCATCGCTTGAATCAGCTGAAAATTGGCAATGGGTTGACCAAACTGTTTACGCTCAACGGCATAGCGTAGGGCATCGTCTAACATGCGAGTCGCTGCGCCTGTACTCGCTGCAGCGATATGTAAGCGGCCTTTATCCAATACTTTCATGGCGGTTTTGAAACCTACGCCTTCTACACCACCGATCAACGCATCAGCAGGTACGACGCAATTGTCAAAAATCACATCGCAAGTATGTGCGCCTTTTTGACCCATTTTTTTGTCGATTTTACCAAGCGTAATACCAGGGGTGTCGCTTTCAACGATGAATGCTGAAATACCGCCCGATCTTTTGTTTTCAGGGTCAGTGCGTGCCATCACCGTAAAGATACCGGCTTGAGGGGCATTGGTGATATAACGCTTGGTGCCATTGAGTACGTAAGTATCGCCGTCTTTGATTGCAGTGGTTCGCAGCGATGCGGCATCGGAGCCTGACTCAGGTTCGGTCAAGCAAAAAGAGCCAATGATTTCACCACTGGCGAGCCTTGGTAGATATTTTTGTTTTTGCGCTTCAGTACCATCGATGACAAGGCCAGAAGAACCAATACCGTTATTAGTGCCTATTAATGAGCGAAAAGCAGGCGAGGTGCGCCCTAACTCAAATGCCAGTGTGACCTCTTCTTCCATCGTAACGCCAAGCCCGCCGTACTCTTCGGGAATGGTCAGTCCAAATAGACCCAACTCACGCATTTGACTAATAATCTCTTCTGGCAGGCGGTCATTTTCTGCCACCCAATCTTCTTTTGGTATGAGTTGGTTATCCACAAATTGACGAATGGTTTGGACGATATGGTCGAGTACTTCCTTATCTCTAATCATGTAGTTCTTCCTTGTTGAAATGATATCTAATAGTGCTAATAGGGACTTTATGGTTAATTCGAACAAACAGCATAATCGATAGTTTATTAAATTACAATACTTTTGGTTTAAAAAACCGCAATGCGGTATTTATAAAAGAAGTGACATATTAATGAACTAATTATTTATCAATTTAACTGGATTTTACTCTTCACAAAAGAAAATAAACAGTATATATTGGTACTGAATATCGCTATGCGGTATTAAAAATCATAATTGTTAGTGTGTTTTAAGGGTGGGCAGTTTACCTAAGGACATTACTTAAAGGACAGCATCATGGAAGAGCAAATCATTATTTGTGAAACGTTAGACAATGGCGTGAGTTTGATAACACTCAATCGTCCTAAAGTTCGCAATGCCTTAAACACTGAACTACGCGAAAAAATGGCAGAGATTTTTATCAAATTAAATGATGACCCAAAGACCAAAGCTATCGTGCTGACGGGTGGTGATAAGGTGTTTGCAGCTGGTGCTGATATTAATGATTTCTTGACCGCGAAAACGGTTGATATGTATGTCCGTCACAGCGAACGATATTGGGATGCCATCACCCATTGTCGCAAGCCTATTATCGCAGCGGTCAATGGCTATGCGCTTGGCGGCGGCTGTGAGCTTGCTATGCATGCCGACATCATCGTCGCTGGCAAGTCTGCTAAGTTTGGACAACCAGAAATAAAAATCGGACTGATGCCCGGAGCAGGGGGCACACAGCGTTTGTTTCGCGTGATTGGCAAGCATAAAGCCATGAAGTTGATACTAACAGGCGACATGATAAGCGCTGATGCAGCGGATCAAATGGGGCTGGTCTCTGAAGTGGTCGAAGATGAGGCGACTATTAATCGAGCCATCGAGATTGCTGAACAACTCGCAGGTTACTCGCCTATTGCTTTAACCCAAATTAAAGAAGTCGCCAATCTTGGGGTGGATATGCCGCTACAAGCTGCCTTAGCTTTGGAGCGTAAAGCCTTTCAGATTTTATTTGATACCGAAGATCAAAAAGAAGGCGCGAAAGCCTTTTTGGAAAAACGTGACGCGAACTATAAAGGTCAGTAGCTTGTCAAAGCATAGACTTTTCGAAACATAGACTTCTCAAAGCATAGATTTCTTAAAGCATAGAAAGAAACAGCACATATACTTTGAAAACGAGACTATTCGATAAGAGCATATAAATTAACAAGACCATATAAAGGATTATCATGACTGTTAAATCATTAGCCATTATTGGCACCGGTATTATGGGTATGGGTATTGCCCAAATCGCCGCCCAAGCAGGCATTCAAGTGCTTTTATTTGATTCCAAAGCAGGCGCTGCCGAGCAAGGACGTCAATCGCTTCAAGCTATGTTAGAGAAGCTAGCGGCTAAAGGCAAATTCACCGATGAGCAGCTACAGTCTACTTTATCTAATCTAACCGTGATTGAAGATATAGCCAAAATTGCCAAGGTTGATGTCGTTATTGAAGCAATCATTGAAAATTTAGACATAAAAAAACAGCTTTTTAAACAGTTAGAAAGCCTTGTCCCTGCCGAGACGATTTTGGCAACCAACACTTCATCGCTAGCGGTGACGGCGATAGCCTCCGATTGCGAGCACCCAGAGCGCGTGGCAGGATTTCACTTTTTTAATCCAGTACCCTTAATGAAAATCGTTGAAGTAATTCCGGGAATTTCTACCAAACTTTCAGTAGTAGAAACGCTTACAACTCTAGCCAAACGCATGGGACATTTAGGGGTAGTGGCAAAAGATACCCCAGGATTTATCGTCAATCATGGCGGTAGAGCTTTTGGTACAGAGGCCTTAAAGATATTAGGCGAGGGGATCGCTAGTTTTGAGGGTATCGATCGTATTTTACGTGATGGCGCTGGCTTTCGCATGGGGCCATTCGAGCTGCTTGATCTCACTGGTATCGATGTCTCTCATCCAGTGATGGAGTCGATTTATAATCAATATTACTTCGAGCCTCGCTATCGTCCGCACCCCTTGACCCGTCAAATGCTAACGGGTAACAAGCTTGGTCGTAAAGTTGGTGAAGGCTTCTACCAGTACAAAAACGGTCAAAAAGTGACATCAAATACAAATCAACAGTCATCGTTTGAAGCATCAGTTTCTAAAGCTAAATTTTCTCAAAAAGTGGTCGATGCTGATACCTCAAGCCTCTCAGTTTGGATTGGTGCAGATTTAGCAACAGACAAACAACAGCTGATTGATCATCTAAACGCTAATGGTATTACTATCGACGATAATGATCAGCCAAATTCTGACAGTTTAATATTACTGTCAATTTATGGCGAAGATACCACCAATGCGGCTATTCGCTATCAGGTGAATCCTAAACAAGCGGTCGCCATTGATATGCTGACTGACTTATCCAAGCATCGTACTCTCATGCCAAGTATCGTCACAGAGGATAATTTTGTGGCGCAAGCTTATGCCCTATTTGGTAGAAATAATAAGCTCGGTAAAAGCTCAGATGAGGACTCAGAGGTTGCTGTCGATGCCACGCTAATTGCCGAAAGTACTGGCTTTGTGGCGCAGCGAGTCGTGGCGATGGTGATTAATTTAGGCTGTGATATTGCGATGCAAGGTATTGCCACACCAAAGGATATCGACAATGCCGTTAAGCTTGGATTGGGTTATCCGTATGGTCCTATCTCATGGGGGGACGAGCTTGGTGCCGAGCGTATTTTACTTATCTTAGAGCGTATCTATGGGTTAACAGGTGATCCACGTTACCGTCCAAGCCCGTGGTTACAGCGCCGTGCCAAGTTAGGCGTCTCATTATTTACTCAACAAAGCAATTGTCAACGCTAAGAGCTAGACCAATTTAATAAACCCTATGTTTCAATAATGCAAATTCTCAAAACACAACAAGGAACAGTTATGTTAGATGCCTATATTTATGACGGATTAAGAAGCCCTTTTGGTCGCCATGGTGGCGCATTAGCAACCGTACGACCTGATGACATGATTGGCACAGTAATAAAGAATTTGGTCGAAAAACACCAATTACCCAATGATATCTTTGATGAAGTACTGATCGGTAATACCAATCAAGCAGGTGAAGACTCACGCAACATTGCCCGCAATGCCGCATTGCTAGCAGGACTAGATGTAAAAACCCCTGGACAAACCGTCAACCGGTTATGTGCCTCAGGACTGTCTACCGTCATCGATGCTGCTCGTAGTATTACTTGTAACGAGGGTGACATATTTTTAGCAGGTGGCGTTGAGTCAATGACCCGCGCGCCCTTTGTATTTGCTAAGACCGAGCAGCCTTTTAGTCGTGAATTTAAAGTGTTTGATACCACTATTGGCAGCCGATTCCCCAATCCTATCATCGAAAAACAGTTTGGTAGCGATACCATGCCGCAAACGGGTGATAATGTTGCGCGCAAATACGATATCACTCGTGAAGAGGCGGATAAATTCGCAGCAGCCTCGCAAGCTAAATATCAAGCGGCCAAACAAGCTGGCTTTTTTGATGATGAGATAACGCCAATTATGGTATCGCAAGGTAGAAAGTTGCCAGAAAAGGCGATAGTAGAAGATGAGCATCCTCGCGCCAACTCTACTGTGGAGGCGCTACAAAAACTGAAACCTTTAAATGAAAATGGGGTGGTCACAGCAGGTAATGCGTCAGGTATCAATGATGGCGCTGCGGCGCTTATTATTGGCTCAAAACAAGCAGAAGAGAAGCTAGGCTTTAAACCTATTGCCAAAATTCTCTCATCTGGTGCGATGGGTGTTGAGCCAAATATTATGGGCGTAGGCCCTGTTGAAGCCATTAAATTGGCATTGAAACGTGCCAATTTGACCCTTGATGATATGTCCATCATCGAGATTAATGAAGCATTTGCCTCGCAAGTACTCGGTTGCTTAAAAGGTCTGGACATAGACTTTGAGGACAAGCGCGTCAACCCTAATGGCGGAGCAATTGCTGTCGGTCATCCGCTTGGCGCATCAGGGGCAAGACTTGCGTTAAGTACGGCACGAGAGCTACAGCGCACGGGCGAAAAATACGCGGTAGTCAGTTTATGTATTGGCATTGGGCAAGGGCTTGCCATGGTGATTGAACGAGTCTAACCCTTTCTATAGTCAATCCATTATAAATTAGATACGGTGTCAGTCTCGCTTAGTCTACTATTTGTAGTACTTTCACTCGGCTTCGTTGTATCCAAATTATATTGAACCGACCATATATACCCTCGCCATATTATTTTAGTATCACGTTTATTATCAAGGACGACAATAATGACTTCTATACTCAACCAACATGAGGACTACCAGCAAGCTCAAGAAGCGTATGGTTTTCCTTTGATTATCAAACAGCTGCTAAACCGTGCAAAAATTGCCTCTACGGATCAAACCATTAGTTATGCGGATAAGGTCACTTATACGTATGCTGAATTTTTTAAGCGCGTTAATCGCTTGGCAAACGTACTTAAAAATATGGGGTTGCAAGCAGGTGATGTAGTCGCGGTTATGGATTGGGACAGTCATCGCTACCTTGAAGCGTATTTTGCCGTGCCGATGTCTGGCATGATTTTGCAAACGGTCAATGTGCGTTTGGCTGAAGACAAAGTGTTATACACAATCAACCACGCCAAACCCAAAGCCTTGCTCCTAAATGCTGAATTTGAGCCAATGGCAAAAAATTATCGTCATGAAGCTCCTTCTATCGAGAAAATTGTTTGGCTCGATGACACGCAGTACGGCGAAGACAATACAAAAAACGATACAAAAACTGAGCAAGTTAGCATGCCAGATTATGTCGAAGGTGAGTATGAAGTGATGCTAGCCGCGGCCAGTGATGCGTTTGATTTTCCAGATTTCGACGAAAACACCATCGCCACCACATTTTATACCAGTGGCACAACAGGCGACCCAAAAGGGGTTTTCTTTACCCATCGACAGATCGTATTGCAGACGCTGGCAAGTACGCTAGCATCTGCGCTGAATGCCGAAGGTCAAGGCGCGCGCTACAATGATGTCTACATGCCAATGACGCCATTATTCCATGTGCATGCTTGGTGTTGGCCGTATGGCGCAACCATGATAGGGCTTAAGCAAGTATATCCGGGGCGCTATCTAGCTCCCACGTTAGTGGATTTAATCGAGCAGCACAAAGTCACGCTTTCACATGGCGTTCCAGCGATATTACAGATGCTATTAAAAGAGATGGCAGCACGAGGACGTAAGTTTGATGGTCTGAAGTTGTTACTCGGTGGCTCAAAGCTCAATGAAGGCTTGGCCAAAGCGGCCATTGAAAGCGGTATTGAGTTTATGTCTGGGTTTGGGATGTCAGAATCTTGCCCTGTGTTATCGAGAGCGGTATTCGATGATAAAACTGATTCAATGGAGATGAAGGATCAGCTCAATTATCGCTGTTTGTCTGGCTCACCCATTATGCTGGTTTCAATGGAAATTTGGGATGAAAACGGCAAGCCACTACCAATGGATGGTGAATCGACAGGGGAGCTTGTGATTCGAGCGCCTTGGCTGACCCAGAGTTATTTTAAAAACCCAGATGCTGGCAATGAGTTATGGAGCGGTGGCTGGATGCATACTCAAGATATTGCCTGTATTACCTCTGACGGCACTCTCAGCATTACGGATAGACTTAAAGACGTTATTAAGTCTGGTGGTGAGTGGGTGTCTTCGCTTGAGGTCGAAACTATTTTATCCTTTCATCCAAGCGTCGCTGATGTTGCCGTCATTGGGGTGCCAGATGAAAGATGGGGCGAATGTCCTTTAGCATTAGTGGTTCTAAAACCTGAATATGCTGATACTAAAGCGGATGATATTTTAGCCTTAGGTCATCAAGCGGTAGAGAAAGGCCATTTACCAAAGTATGGCGTGCCAAGCGAAATCAAGTTTTTAGTAGAAATGCCAAGAACCAGTGTGGGTAAGCTCGATAAGAAAAGAATGCGGATGATGTGCGCAGAAAATTTGATTTAACCCAAAAAATTCTATCGATGACTGCAAAAGATAACTGCAAAAAAATCACCTGAATTTACTGATAATTTTAACGTATGTGTCAATAACACGTACGTTCATTGGCATGACGAGACGAGAAAACTATGAAGGCTTTAGCGATATTACCGGAAATACAAGAGACGCTTAATAAAGACAAACATCATCCTATGCACGGCTTTGCGGTTATCTACTCTCAACAAGTAGCGTGGGGCGATATGGATGCTTTTGGTCACGTCAACAATGTGGTCTATTACACTTATGCTCAAAACGCTCGGATTTACTATAACAGTCAATTAAATCTATTTAATGAAAACACTTTTTCCGTCATGGCAGCATCATCCTGTCAATACTTTAAACCCGTGACTCACCCCGATACCTTATGGATCGGTGTCCGAGTCAAGAAAATCGGCAATGCCAGTTTGATTCATGAATATACCTATTATAGTACGGTGTTGAATACCATTGTTGCTAAGGGTGAGTCCGTACTGGTGTATCTTGATAAAGCGAGTGGGCAGAAAAAAAACATCGATGACACCAAAAAAGCTGCGATTACTGCTTTTGAAAGTTTTAACTAGGGTACGTCATCATTTTAAGACCACTAAATATATCAATGTGCTAATGGATGACACGCCCTAAGTTAGGAGGCAGTTTTTTATATAAGGAGGTGGTGCTGGTATTTATAAGATTGAAAAATACGGTAGCAGCAGAGATTTTAATGAATTTAAATTAACTTAAATGGATTTTAAAACAACACAAGGAATGTGTAGGTTATGCTTTATATCAAAAAGTTGTCTTTTGGTTTGGCTGTTCTTGGAGCATGCGTACAGGCACAAGCGATAGATCTTGTCACCAATGGTGATACTACTTTAAGTATCGGTGGTTATGTTAAAGCGGAAGGCATATTTTATTCTCCCGATGAAGGGGAGTCTGAGTTCAAAGGAAGTGGACGACAATCTCGGATTAATGTTAAAACCACAAAGAATGTAGAGGATAAAAAGCTAACGGGTTTTATTGAAGGCGACTTTTATGGCAATGCCGCAAACGGCGGTTCAGACTTGCGGCTCCGCCATGCTTATGTTCAGGTCGATGATTTGACCATCGGTAAAACGTGGAATGGTCAGTTCTTAGCGGTCTATCCACTTTTGACTGATCAGCTTGACTTTCGGGGCACGGGATTGGGTACTATATCTGGTGGTGGCGCTGATATTCGTCCAGATTTGACGGTGCACTACACTCATAAAGGATTTCGTTTTACCGCTCAAGACCCTGTTTATGACGAAGCTAATCTGCCTGACATGGTTGTTAGCTACAAGAATAATATATCTGATCTTAGCTATAACGTGGCGGTCACTGCTCGTGAGGCCAAAAATGGAGATGATTTGGATATAGGCGTCGGTGTCTCTTTGGCAGGTAAACTGAAACTGGGCAATGACTCGCTACATGCGAGCGTATATAACGGTAAAGGGATGGGCGTCTATTCTACCGTCTGTGTTGGAAGAGCCCTTGGCACGACGGGCGATTTAGATTGCGATGCGGAAGACGGTAAGCTTGTCTCGCAAACGGGCTACACGGTCGGTTACAGGCACAAGTTCACAGAGAAACTGATAAGCAACATGCGCTATGGTGAAATTATGGTGGATGATGAGGCAGATACTTCTGTAAATGTAAAAAGTATCAACCTTGTCTATGAGTATCTACCAGATCTAGACATTGGTATCGAGTGGAGAGATCGTAGCGACAAAACGCTATCACAGGTAAAAAAAGGTCAGCAAGTTGAAGTAATGGCCAAATATAACTTCTAAATTATAGTCAGTGAAAAGTAATATGGACACATCATGCACTGATGATATCAATATTACTTGCTTGCTGTGCAGACAGAGGCTACAAAAAATTGATATCAGCAGTATCGTCGCGTTTTTGGGGTATTTTGACTGTAATATGTTGAGAGATAATAAGCAAACCACCTCTGCCTTGGTGCTTTAAAGCCCAAACCCTTCTGAATTCCAATGCGAGCACAGCTTTCATCTTATGTAGAGACAAAGCTGTGCCTCGCTTCATCTTTCCTTATTTAATATCTCTTGTTCTTCTTCAGCTATTTTTAATTGGCGTTTGAGTTGCTTGATTCCTTCAAGAGCTACCACAACTCCAGTATAATAGGGTTCTGTGGCGACAATATTGCTTCGATTGGTTTTGTTCTGCCAATTGGGTAGCTTTTGCATCGCTTTTCCTAATTGCTGAGCAGTTGCAATCTAGTTAGCATTATTATTTGCTATCTTTTGACCGATTCTACTTTGAATTCCGTATTATCGCTCTGTATTTTCTTGGTCATGATACACTTATCGTCGAGTGGTTGCTTGATCAAGTTTACTGCCATGATTTTTTCAGCATCGCTCAATAAATGTAAATAATGACTGTGAATTTAATGAATAAGTAAAATATTTAACCCATTAATTTTTTCACTCATACGCCTCTAACAAGAAGATTTTATTATGCAAACCAAACGTCCGTTATATATTCCCTTTGCAGGCCCTGCATTATTAGAAACCCCTTTACTAAATAAGGGTAGCGCTTTTTCATCAGAAGAGCGCGATAGCTTTAATTTAACAGGCCTACTGCCTCATAACATTGAGACGATTGAAGAGCAGTCATTACGTGCTTATCATCAACTACGTTCATTCACTAATGATATGGATAAGCATATTTATCTGCGTAATATTCAAGATACTAATGAAACCTTGTTTCATCATTTGATTGAGCAGCATATTGAAGAAGTCATGCCGCTCATATATACCCCAACCGTTGGCCAAGCATGTGAAAAATTCTCTCAGATTTATCGCCGCAAACGGGGTTTGTTTGTCTCTTATCCTGAGCGTCACAAAATCGATGACATGCTGCAAAATGCCACCAAACAAAACGTCAAGGTAATCGTTGTCACCGATGGTGAACGTATATTAGGCCTAGGGGATCAAGGCATTGGCGGTATGGGTATTCCCATTGGTAAATTGTCGTTATATACGGCTTGTGGTGGTATTAGCCCCGCTTATTGCCTACCGATCTTATTAGATGTCGGCACCAATAATCAGCAATTGCTTGACGACCCTATGTACATGGGCTGGAGAAATCCACGCATCTCGGGTGACGAATATAATGAGTTTGTAGACTTGTTTATTCAAGCCGTTAAACGTCGTTGGCCTGAGGCATTATTACAGTTTGAAGATTTTGCCCAAGAGAATGCGACACCATTATTGAATAAATATCGTGACCAATTATGCTGTTTCAATGATGACATTCAAGGCACCGCTGCTGTGTCAGTCGGTACCTTGATTGCAGCGTGCTTGAATAAAGGTCAAAAGCTTAGCCAACAGAATATCGCGTTTTTAGGTGCAGGATCTGCTGGTTGCGGTATTGCTGAGCATATCATTCGCCAAATGCAGCGTGAAGGCTTAACGGAGGCGCAGGCTCGCAGCCAAGTATTTATGGTGGACCGTTATGGCTTGCTTACTGATGGCATGACAGAGCTACAAAAATTCCAAGAACCGTTAGTACAAAAAGAATCGGCTATTGCAAGCTGGGATAGAAGTAAAAAACTTGGTTTGGCGCAAGTGGTTAAACAAGCAAAAATAACCGTATTATTCGGCGTCAGTGGACAAAAAGGTCTGTTCACCCAAGAGGTGATCGAAGCTTTATGTGTGAATACTGAGCATCCGATTGTCTTACCGCTTTCAAACCCAACATCTCGTGTTGAAGCAACACCGCAAGAAGTAACAAACTGGAGTCGTGGTAAGGCAATCGTGGCAACCGGAAGTCCTTTTCCTCATACTACTTTTGAAGGACAGACTTTCGAAGTGTCGCAGTGTAATAACAGCTATATTTTCCCTGGTATTGGTCTAGGTGTTTTAGCATCGCGTGCGACGGGCATCAGCGATAATATGCTAATGGCGGCAAGCCAAGCACTTGCCGATATATCAATGGAATATGAAAAAGCACCAGGTGCAATATTACCGCCCATTAGAGTCATTAGAGAGATCAGTGAAAAAATAGCCTATGCAGTCGCACGACAAGCGATTGAAGATAAATTGGCACTACCTGTCACGGCAGAGAACTTAGAACGTCAATTAAAAGCCAATTTTTGGTTGCCTAAATACCGCAACTATCGTCGTACTTCTTTTTAGTTTTATAAATTAGATATAACAAATCCTAATATAGTCAGTGAAAAGTAAAATCGATACATCACGCGCTGCTGATATCAATTTTTCTTGCTTGCTGTGCCTGTGCAGACAGAGGCTACAAAAAATTGATATCAGCAGTATCGTAGCGTTTTTGGGGTATTTTGACTATATTAAGCACATCACCTAAGTAAAATACTAAATGAAAAAAGGCAGTTGATGAGCCTATTATGTCGGAGAGGGTAGTTGGTTTTGCAAACCGACAATCTTGTGAGTAGATTGATATCAGCAATAAAAAACCACCTGTCAAGGTGGTTTTTTGCTGCTGATCTTTTGTTCAGAATCGGTGTATCAGGCTTTCAGAAAATCCTCTTGCGAAGCAAAAATTGCAATTTAATATTATTAAAAAATCATATGCGCACATAATGCAATAATCGGTAATGAGATAATAGTTCTTAATAGAAAGATTACTAATAACTGTAAGAAGCTTACTGGAATTTTTGTGCCTAAAATTAGTCCACCTACTTCTGACATATAGATCAATTGAGAAACTGACAAGCAAGCGATGACAAACCGAGTTAATTCTGATTCTATTGAAGAGCCGATAATAGCAGGTAAAAACATATCGGCAAAACCTACCATGATCGTTTTTGACATTTCTGCTGCAAAAGGTATATTCAATAACTCTAAGAATGGGATAAACGGCATACCTAAATAATCAAATACAGGTGTTTCTTCTGCAACGATTAAGCCCATCGTCCCGATTGCCATAACGACAGGTAATATTCCGATCCACATATCCAAAATATTCTTTAACCCATCCTTTAAGAAAGTAGAAAAGCTTGGACTTTTTTCTGCTTTGTGAACGGCTTTATGTAGACTATGGGTAAATAATGTTTTTCCTTCAGGGATAGTCTCATGATCTCTATCACTGTTTTCTACTACATACGTATCTTCAATTCTAGATAAAGGCAGTAATCTTGGTACTATTAAAGCACAAACGATCCCGCATAAAGCCACGACCCCAATCATATTAAGAAAATAGCTTTCTAGTTTAACTTGAGAGATGACAACCAAACAGAATGTAATCGAAACTGCTGAAAAGCTGGTAGCAATAACGGCTGCTTCTTTTTTGGTATAAAACCCACCTTCCAACTGTTTATCAGTTAGCAATACGCCGATAGTTCCATCACCCAACCACGATGTTAAACAATCTACAGATGACCTACCGGGTAAGCCAAATAGAGGTCGCATTACTTTACTCAATAGAACACCAAAAAATTCTAACAAGCCAAAATCGAGCAATAACGGTAGCAATAATCCAGCTAAGAAAAATACGATAAAAAGTATTGGCATTAACTCATATAATATTAAGCCGCCAATATTGTCTGAATATATTGCCTCAAACCCAAATTTGAAATAGGTAACGACAACAAAAAATGCACCAAGCATTCTAATAATAAGCCAAGGTGTTGTGACGTTCAGTAAGTTGTTTAAAAATGCATTATTCAAAATCAATGAAGGTTTCATGATTTTAGTATACAACGTACAACACAGTGTAATCATAATTGAGATTACAACAAGCAATGGTAAAATATCACCCATGTAACCTTGTATATAATCCTTTAACACAGAGATAGGAATGGTAAACCCTTCTGCATATGATACAAACTTCCCATCTACATAGGGAATTGGAAATACAAAGAGCATCAAACCTATTATAGAGGGTATAAAGAATTTTAAAAACTGTCTGATATTGATACTGCTAACATCTTGACTTGAAGAACTAGATTTAATAATGTCCATATTATTGTTACTCGCAGTCCATTTTTTAACTAGCCTAAAAATATTCGCAATCAATACATTTAGGCTAGATGCTTTAACTCATTTTAATATTTAATATTAGTAATTCTTTAAAAGGGACTGCGTCACTTTTTCTAAAATTTTAAATATTCTGGTCGAGTCATCTTTTGAGTTGTTATACAAAGGATTGATTTCTGCCATTTCCCAACAGCATACTTTCTTATTTTTGATTAGCTCTATATTAAGTTGCATTGCTTGTTCGTATGACAGGCCATTCATTGCAGGCGTACCGGTTCCTGGCACATACAAAGGGTCAACGCTATCAACATCAAATGAGACATAGATATGATCACAATATTCTAGCTTCTTAAAGATTTCCTCTACTGTGGAACTGATGCCTTTTTGAGTGATTTCAGCAACGCTATATAAAGGGATTTTATGTCTTCTAATTAAATCCATTTCTTCTTCTTGATAATCTCTAACGGCACAAAAGACCACATTTTCTGGCTTGATAGATGGTTCATCAGATGCCATGAATTTTAATTTTTCCCAATACTCTTTTTCTTTTTCAGAAAGCTCATTACGCTGGCATTCCAGATTGTCAATCGCACAAGCCATCGCTAAAGGCATGCCATGCATATTTCCTGATCCACTGGTATATGGTGAATGAAAATCAGCGTGTGCGTCTATATAGACCACACCAATTTCAGAATCAGGATGCGCCATCTTAAGGCCATGCATCGTTCCTGCACAACTAGAATGATCTCCAGCTAAAACAATGGGGAATTTATTCTCATTTCTTATATCTCTTACTTTATGTGCTAACTTAGAGATAATTGGTTCAATCACATCAGCATATTTTGCGTGCGTAAATTGTGATTCCCCTTCACTATTACTGTCATCCTCAATACTGTCGAATTGCAATTTTTCAAAATAATCTGCATTGAGTTCTTTTGATGACGCTTTTAGTGCATCAATTCCTAAAGAGGCGCCTTTTTTATATCCTGCAATATCTGAATAAACTTCTACTATTCTTATATTTTTCATCATATCAGTCATTTTTTTCTCTATTAAATTAAATAAAATATTTTTTACATCATTTAAATTTTAAATTAAATTCATTTTTATATATTAAAGCTCTTGAAGATCAGTAGATAGATTTAAATAATAAACATATCCGTAACTGTCCAAGAGCCTTGCTAAATATAGATAAAATTTAAAAAACGATGTTGGTTTTAAACGTTACACAAAATAAGAAGCGCTTATTTTTTTTGTATTGCTTACTTACGACATAGCCACAGTTTCAGCTTCATTCGTCACTGTGCTGCGATCTTTGCTATGCTCTTTCACTACCGAATATAGGTTTTTAGGGTCAGCTTGCTGAGGTATTAGATCTAAAATCTCATACCCTCCCTGCTTTTTGATCAAGTCACGTAAAAATACCAAAGCCGTAAAGTCTTCTGATGCAAAACCAACACCATCAAACACTACTAGATCATCATCTGACGTTCGAGCCTGCACTTCGCCTTTAAGAATGCGATGAAACTCAATAACAGGGAAGTCGCTTGATAGATTTTGGATCTCACCCTCAACGCGTGTCTGAGGCTCAAACTCTACAATCACACGATCTGCGCGCATTAATATATTGCTATCCAGCTCTGTCTTACCAGGACAATCACCGCCTATCGCATTGATATAAACACCTTTTGTGATGATATCGTCGCGTAAAATAGTGGCATTGGTTTTATCAGCCGTACAGGTAGTAATGATCTCTGCACCTAAAACAGCTTCTTCTAAAGTGCGACAAATAATCACTTTCAAACCTGAGTCTGCAAGGTTATCAGCGGTTTTCTGCGAGGCCGCTGGATCAACATCATACAAACGAACTTCAGAAATACCCATGATGGCTTTCATACCCAACGCTTGAAATTCAGACTGAGCGCCGTTTCCTATTAACGCCAGTTTTGTAACGCCTTTTGGCGCACAATGCTTGGCCAACATAGCTGATGTGGCAGCCGTACGTAATGCCGTCAGGATACACATCTCTGTCAGTAAAATAGGATAGCCATTTTCGACGTCAGACAAGATACCCATCGCCGCTACGGTCTGCAAATTTCGTGTGGTATTAATCGGATGACCATTGACATATTTGCAGGCAAACATCTCTCCATCGCTGACTGGCATCAACTCGATGACACCGTCTTTGGAATGCGAAGCAAAGCGGGAAGATTTTTCAAATTGATCCCAACGAAGAAAGTCTTGCTCTAAAGCATCTACTAAATCTGTAATACATTGCTCAACGCCATAATCATGAATCATTTTAGCCATCGCTTGTACACTAACGAATGGAACCCCTTCCTTGGGTGGTACGATAAATTTAGACACTAATGCTGTTCCTTTTCATGAATATTGTTTGTTGAACCGACAATTAATATCCTACCAACTATAATTGTCAGTTAAAATGTCAATAAGTTATTAAATATGGACGTATTTTTGACATATTGTTAAGTACTACTTAGCATAATGTCAAAATTCAATGAAGGAAGCGTTTTTATGGCGTATTACACTTATGATTCTTTAGATAGCGAACTGATATCTGAACTTCGACAAGATGGTCGAGCAACCATCTCAAACCTTGCTAAAAAACTCAAAGTCTCTCGTGCCACTGTCCAAAACAGATTGGACAGACTGATGCATAACGGCGCTATTTTAGGATTTACGATTCGAGTGCATGAGGCACTAGACAAAGAAACCGTCAAAGCGATGATGATGATTGAAGTAACAGGAAAGTCTACGTCACAGGTGATTAGGAAGTTACGAGGTATCCCGCAACTGATTAAGCTACATACGACCAATGGGGCATGGGACTTGGTAGCAGAAATACACACGACAAGCTTGAGAGAGTTTGATGAAGTACTGCGTCAAGTAAGAGAAATTGACGGCATTCTGAATAGTGAAACCAGTGTTCTGCTTTCGAGTTTGTAAGGTAATTATATTAAGACAAATATGTTCAGAACTATCTAGAAAAATACGTTCAGCACTGTTGGAGGAACCAAGCCAAGTGACATATGCGTAAATATAATGGCATACCAAAAGAGCATTTCCATCTATTTTTAAAGGAATGTGAGAGGCGTTTTAACGACAGTAATCCAAAACGTCAATTACATCAGCTAAAAAAGTGGGTTAAAAAGGAACTGAACCATTTATCTAGGGTAGCCCCTAGATAAATGGTTATCTGACATGGACTGTATCGATTTTATATTGAACTAACTATATATTATATTTTTCTGAATTTTAGACAACAAAAAACCCCGTAAACAGTGCATTTACGGGGTTTGAATTTGGTGGGCCCAGTAGGACTTGAACCTACGACCAAAGGATTATGAGTCCTCTGCTCTAACCAACTGAGCTATGGGCCCTAACGCTAGACGGACAATGATACCTTATTTTTTGAATTTTTCAAGTAAAAGTTAACAAGTAGCGCAGAGTATTTGATGGCTTGTTAATAACTGCCACCAGCCAAGGTCAAACTACGCCCGCCATCAACCGCGATAATCTCGCCAGTCACATAACTTGCCTCAGCCAAATAGAGCACGCAATGGGCAATGTCAGCTGGTTTGCCTATTCTTTGCATAGGAATAGAGTCGATAATGCTGTGTTGTTGCTCATTATCAAGCGCTTGGTCGCTATCAGTCTCAGGTAAAATATTGACCCCAGGGGCAACACCATTGACGCGCACATCAGGTGCCATATCGAGTGCGAGAGATTGTACCATCATCCGATGTGCAGCCTTTGCCATGTTATAGACGGTATAAGTGCTGAATGGTTTATTGTGCGCATGGATATCGAGTAGGCTAATGATGCAACCTTGCCGTGCTTTCAGATACGGATATAACGCTTGGCTTAATAGTAAGGGCGCTTTTGCATTGGTCAAAAACAATTCGTCCCATTGTGCTTTTTCGATACTACCAAGCGCACTCGGATAAAACCGTGACGCATTATGTACTAGCACATCAAGCTGACCAAAACTTTCCATGATATTTTGGATGAACTGGCTAAGAGCTGAGCTGTCATTAACGATTGCTAAATCAGCGACGATTACCACGGCACTATCGGCTCGATTTTCATTAAGCTCATCGGCTAGGGCATTGGCTTCTTGCTCACTATGATGACAATGGATAATGACACGGTAGCCCTTATAGTGTGCGGCACGAATAATAGCGGCACCAATACGCTTGGCGCTGCCAGTCACGAGCATCACTGGTGCAACGGTACTTTCTGCTAAAGAGGTGTTAATTTTTTGATTCATAGTTAAGTTTTAGTAGACATTTGAGAGTGATTTTTAAGCCATCTTTTCAGAGGGTGTTAAAGACATATCGTGCGCTTGTAAATGTTCAATTCTGGCTTGTCGCAATGCCGCACCAATCGCTGGGCCTTTGAGGTCTGATTCGATATCTTTGACACCGATAGCATGGAAGCTGCCTAAGGCTAGCATCATCTCACGGTGCTGAGAGGCAAGCTGTAACACGTGGCTGGTCACTAGCAGTTGCGAGAGCTTATCAGGCTCTTTATGGGCGCTACAGGATTGGATAAGGTCTATTTTTTCACTCGCGCTAAGCTCATTTATACGCTTTAATTTTTCGCCTTGCTGCACGAATAAAGTCGCAAACTGAGTTTGAGCCTTTGGTACTTTGGCGGTATTGCCTATTTCAATAATAGCTTTTGTGGCAGGCATCGTTTCACGGGGTGTTAAACCAAATAACGCTGGATTAAGACTGGACAGTAATAACGCCCAGCGTTGTGACAAGTTCAATTGCATTTGACCCGCGAAATACAGCGCGGTCTGTACAGTCTCTCGTATGTGACCATTAGCGCTCCACGTCTGATGTAAGGGCGCAAAGTATTCTGTTAAAGCATCGATTTCGAACAGCTGCTGCCAGTATACCTGAGGAGAGACCTGCATCATTGCACGGCTCGATTCTTGCCAAATGCGCTCACTACTCAAATGTGACAGTTCGCCTGAGCTGACCAACTGGCGCATCAATGCCAAGGTCTCATCAGCAATCGTAAAGCCTAAGTCATAATAACGCCCATAAAAGCGCGCCGTTCTAAGCACTCGTAATGGATCTTCGTTAAAAGCGCTGGAGACATGGCGTAGGGTTTTGCTTTTTATGTCACTCAGTCCACCATAATAATCGACCACTTCGCCACTGATAGGAGTGTCGTCAGTGAGGCTCGTGACTTCGATTGCCATGGCATTGACGGTTAAGTCGCGTCGTTGCAAATCTTCCAACAGCGTCACTTCAGGGCTGGCATGGACACTAAAGCCCTGATAGCCTCGTCCTTGCTTGCGTTCGGTACGTGCTAGCGCATACTCTTCATGACTGGTAGGATGCAAAAACACAGGAAAGTCAGCGCCCACTTGTTGAAATCCAGCAGCAATCATCTCTGCTACTGTCGCCCCAACGACGACGAAGTCTTTGTCTTTAATAGGACGATCTAGCAGTCGATCACGTACTGCGCCGCCGACGAGATAAACTTGCATAATAGCTCCTATTTATTGACTTAATTGACACTAATGAAAGGGTGATTGACAAAAAAAACCAGTCAGCGCTTTTAATAAAGCACTGACTGGTTTTAGTATAGCAGACCATCTTCATAAATAAATTACAGTGATGGTGCTAATAACACACTCATACTATCGTTGAGCTATTTCTGAGCTTCGTTCTCTAAATCTTGAGCTTCAGTAACGGTCAGTGCAGTCATGTTGACGATACCACGTGCTGTCGCTGATGGCGTCAAAATATGTACTGGCTTATTAGTACCTAATAGGATAGGGCCAATAGAAGCACTGCCAGTTGCGGTTTTAAGTAGGTTGAAAGCAATGTTTGATGCATCAAGTGTTGGCAAGATAAGCAGGTTAGCTGCACCTTTCAATGGGCTTGATGGCATATCGTTTAGACGAATATGTTCGTTAAGCGCGGCATCACCTTGCATTTCGCCTTCGAATTCAAAGTCGACATTCATATTGGTTAGTAGCTCATGAACCTTACGCATTTTGACAGCGCTGGCACGGTTTGAAGCACCAAAGTTAGCATGAGAAACTAGCGCGACACGTGGCGTGATACCAAAACGACGTAACTGATCAGTTGCCAAGACCGTCATTTCAGCCAACTGTTCAGCCGTTGGATCTTCGTGGATATAGGTATCCGCGATGAAAATGTTACGATCTTGCATCAATACGGCATTCATCGCATAAAAGTCGTTCATACCTTCTTTTTTACCAATGACGCTTTCAACGTATTTTAAATGCAACTGGTAATGACCAAACGTACCACATACCATGCCATCTGCCGCACCATTTTCGACCAGTAAAGAACCAATCAAAGTCGTCTTACGGCGAACATCACGACGAGCAAGCTCAATGCTCACACCGCGGCGTTTGTTCTTCTCGTAGTAGCCCTGCCAGTAGTCTTTGTAGCGAGGATCGTCATCAATGTTGACGATGGTAATATTCTCGCCATCTTTTAGACGTAGGCCCAGTTTTTTGATATTGGCTTCGATAACTGAAGGGCGACCAACCAAGATAGGTTGTGCTAGCTTCTCATCCACGACGACTTGCACAGCGAGCAAGATATTGTTGTCTTCACCTTCACAATACACAATACGTTTTGGATCAGCTTTAGCACGAGCAAAGATTGGCTTCATCACAAACGCTGAGTTATAAACAAACTCAGACAGACGCTGACGATATGCTTGCATATCATCGATAGGTAGCGTGGCAACGCCTGAATCCATTGCTGCTTTGGCAACAGCAGAGGCAATCTCAATGATTAGATTTGGCTCTAAAGGGCCTGGGATTAAGTAGTCACGACCAAAACTCTGCATCTTTTCGATGTTTCTAGCGCTGGTAGTTGGAGTAGCTTCGACGTGTGCCATCGCAGCGATTGCTTTTACGCAAGCGACTTTCATCTCTTCGTTGACAGTTGTTGCACCAACATCTAATGCACCGCGGAAGATGTATGGAAAGCATAGCGCGTTGTTTACTTGGTTTGGATAGTCTGAGCGACCAGTTGCCATGATGACGTCTGGACGTACCGCATGTGCCAATTCTGGCATGATTTCAGGTGTTGGGTTGGCAAGTGCAAAGACGATAGGGTCTTTTGCCATACGGCGTACCATATCTTCTGATAGTGTGCCTGGCATTGATAGACCTAGGAACATATCGACATCGTCCATGACTTCTTCGATAGAAGTAGCTGTGATATCACGAGCATAGCGCTGTTTGGTTTCATCAAGGTTTTCACGGTTAGTACTGATAATACCGCGTGAATCTGAAACAATGATGTTGTTTTTATTAACACCAAGGGCGCAAATGATATCTAAGCAAGAAATGGCTGCTGCGCCAGCGCCTGAACAAACAATTTTAATCTCTTCGATTTTTTTGCCAGTAATCAACAGAGCGTTTAGCATGGCTGCGGCAACAATGATTGAGGTACCATGTTGATCGTCATGGAATACGGGAATGTTCATGCGCTTACGCAATTCACGTTCGATTTTGAAACATTCTGGTGCTTTGATATCTTCTAGGTTGATACCGCCAAATGTTGGCTCAAGAGAAGCGACGGCTTCAATGAATTTGTCTGGATCATTTTGTGCAATTTCAATATCAAAAACATCAATACCCGCAAACTTTTTGAACAGAACCCCTTTACCTTCCATGACTGGTTTTGACGCCAACGGGCCGATATTACCTAAACCTAGTACGGCAGTACCATTGGTGATGACACCGACCAAGTTGCTACGCGCTGTATATTTGGCCGCTAATGCTGGGTCTCTTTGAATTTCAAGACACGGTACAGCAACACCTGGAGAGTAGGCAAGTGCTAGATCGCGTTGGTTGGCCAATTGCTTGATAGGGGTAACTGAGATTTTACCTGGTCTTGGAAACTCATGGTAATGGAGGGCAGCTTGTTCAAACTGCTCTTTTTCCGTATTAGGGTTATCCGTATTCAAAGTGATATCGTCATTCATAATAATTGCCATGGTTGGAATAAATTGGAATAGATTAAATGGTGATAAAAAACTAACGCCGAACCCTCAAAAAACCATGAGATATGATAAGAAGAGGGCACAGTTACACTAAAAAAGGTAATGATCGATAAAAAGGTAATGATTGGCGCTTAGATTGCAGCGAAAAAAGCAATTTTGCAAAATAGTTATTCTAGCACTATTGACAATTCGCGCCTAGTCAATAGCCGTGAATTGTCCGAACAATATAATAAAATGATATTCATTATTTAGCTGGTTGATAATGCCAAAGAACAGAGCCAAATATCAACCTTAATTTTATAATGTTTTAAAATACTATCGAACAGTAGATGTATTAAGACGAGCAGCTAATGGGCATTTGCGGTGCGTGAGGTGCAGGCGGCGCACTATCTAGATCGGTAGCGATAGCTTGGACATCATAAGGATTGGCAAGTAGCTCGAATACACGATTAACTTCCTCGAATTGACCTTGTTCTGCAGCAGTGATCGCACGCTGAGCCATGCTGTTACGCAATACATAAGCAGGATTGTTCGCTTGCATGTCATTGAACGCTTGTTCCATAGACAAGGGCTGTAATTGCGCCAGATAACGTGCTGACCAGTCTTGCCAAACTTTATTTGCTTCGTCGTTGAGCTCTGCCATCATGGTAGACAGTAGTTGCTGCTCATAAGGATAATCGTTTGGCGCTACGAGAGCCAATAACGCCCGAAAGCTATTGGTATAGTCGAGTAAATTGTCTTCGAGAAAAGTGAGCCATTCAAAGGCTAAGCTGAGACTGTCTCTTTGATGCGGCAATCCAAGTTTACGGCATAGCCCCTGCTGATAGTGCTGCATAAAGGTCGCCTCGTAAGGTGCCAAACAGTCAGCCAGCGTCTCACGCGTTACTCCCTCTAAGCGCATGAAGTGTGGTAGCCAAGTATTTAGATTCCAATGTCCGATAGCGGGCTGATTCTGATAAGCGTAACGCCCAATATGGTCTGAGTGATTATTAATCCATGCAGGATTGAAGCGCTCCATAAAGCCAAACGGCCCAAAGTCCAAGGTACTGCCCGTGATAGATAAGTTATCTGTATTCATCACGCCATGGGCGAAGCCAATCAGCTGCCAGTCGGCAATCATCCGTGCGGTACGCTCAACCACTGCGGTCAAAAACGCCAATACTGGTGTCTCACTTTGGCGGCACTCTGGGTAGTAAGTGTCAATCATATAGTCAGTAAATTCACTGAGTACATCAGGAGCGAAGCTGGCAATCCACTCGACATGACCCAATCGAATATGACTGTCAGCCACGCGCATCAATGCCGCACCAGCTTCTATGCGCTCACGGCGTACTCTGGTATCAGAGACCACAAATCCTAAAGCGTTAGAGGAGGGAATACCCAATTGCGTAAGCGCATGACCGCATAAATACTCACGAATGGTACTGCGCAACACTGCCCGTCCATCTCCCATCCGCGAGTAGGGCGTCAGGCCAGCACCCTTAAGATGTAAGTCTTGTGGTTGGTCGTTATTATCGAGCACTTGCGCCATCAATAATCCGCGCCCATCACCCAATTGACCAGCCCATTGCCCGAACTGATGACCCGCATAAGCCATGGCTAACGGTTTAAAATCTGCTGGCAGGTATTGACCACCGAGTATCTCAACCCAGCGTGCCATTAAGTCTTCATCGTCTGCCCAGCCCAATTGCTGTGCCACCTGTATATTGAAGTGACCAATCCGTGGATTGTCTAGTGGCGTAGGAGGCTGTTTATGATAAAGACGTGTGTCTAGATTGACGTAGGTGTTTTGATAGCGCATGCAAGGCTTTCCCATCGAATGATATAATCGAATTATAAATTAAGTGACTTATTTGAGTGACTTGCTTACTATAGCATAGCCTTACCATTGCAGCGTTTCACTCTGTCCATCTCTTGTAATCTGCGCCTCTCAAGACTGTCTAATGAATCCTGTCCGATTCCATAAATCTCATAAATAAATAAGTGCTGTGAATAAACGTTAGATAAAAAAATCCCTCTATCTATTACAGATAAAGGGAAGGAAAAAAGTCAAAATAGAAAAGTCAGATTACTGTTAACGTTTAAGCCGCTTTGGCGTTATGACCAATAGAGCGAAATGCCGTCTTTAAATTGCTATTATGCTCAAGGATTTTTTGTTCAATCTTGGCATAGTCATTTTTCAGTATATCTTCAGCTTCATGCAAGCGATCCGCAAACTCTGTCTTTTTCATCTCAATCGTCTTGGCTTTTAGTGCCTGCCATTCTTCTACTGTCTGGGTGAACGCATCATATTCAAACTTGATACGATCTTGGAAGCTCTTCATTGCATGAGGTAGATCAATGCCGCCAACGGTTGCTGTATCAATTTTCTGTTGTGCTGCCTTAAACTGCATTTGCACTTCAGCATGCTTGATGGTCGTGTCATCTACTGTACGTAGATCTGTTGTCAGACCAAGTTTCGATAAACCTACAATCAACCATTTGGTTGGATCATACTGCCACCATTTCACGCCATTACGATAATCGTATTGGAAGAAGTGATGATAGTTATGATAACCCTCACCCCATGTAAATATGGCCAAGAAGAAGTTATCACGGGCTGTATTAGTATCCGTATAAGGACGGCTACCAAACATGTGGCATAACGAGTTGATAAAGAACGTAAAGTGATGCGTCAATACCAAACGTAGCAAACCAGCTATAACCAGCGTACCCCAGACATCACCCAATAACCAACCAATAGCAGCGACCATACCAACGTTCAAGGCAACGACCCATAGACCGTAGTATTTATGCTGAATCTGTAACGTTCTGTCTTTGGTCAAGTCAGGAATGTTTTTATAGTCAAACTTGCCGCTAGGGTAGTTGCGTAGCATCCAACCAATATGGCTGAACCAAAAACCGCGTTTTGCTGAATATGGATCATCCAAACGATCGTCTACATGACGATGATGAGTACGGTGACCTGATACCCAGTCAAATGCAGAGCCTTGTACCGCTAAAGTAGAACCAAGCAATAGGAAGTTTTTGACAATTGGATGAGCTTTATAAGCACGATGTGCCAATAGGCGATGGTAACCGGTTGTGATGCTCATACCCGTCCATACCATAAAGGCACCAAATACGCCCCAAACAGGCGCGCTCACGTCATGCGTAAATAAGTACCATGGCGTAATAATGGCGGCAGCAATTGGTGTGGCTACCAAGATAGTCGCTGGAATCCAGTTGATCGGCGCTTTTGTGAACTCAAACTCACGCATATCAATGCTTTGCTCTTCTGTAGAAACGTCAGTTTGTGCAGAATCTGTCGCATAGTTGCGTTTTGCTACAGGTTGCTCATCAAAAGCAGCTTGCGCCTTTTTTTCGTCAAAACGAGTTTTAAAACGCGTTACTTGAGTGCTGGCAGTTTTTACAAGCGTGTCGCCAGATTTGATAGCGAAACGTAAGCCTTTAAGCGGTAAGCCAAGTGCTTTTTTTGCAATCATATAATATCCCTAACGGTATTAATTTAAGACACCATAGTACCTTAAAAACTAAGTAAAGTGAACACTTATACACTATAAAAATATTGCTAAATAACAATAACTTGTATCAATTATAGTATTCATTGCTGTAAATAACCGGTGACTTATCAGGCATAGCGTAAAAGTGTAAGTAGCATGACAGATATGTAGGGGGTGTGAGGTTTTTTCAAGAGGGGTATCGGGCCGTTAGTGTACCAATAGGTAGGTTGGAAAATCCGTAATAATTACATCAACCTGCCACGTTATTAGTGATTTAATGGTATCGATGTCGTTGACCGTCCACGCACTAACAGGTAAACCATAACGATGGCTATTTTTAATGACGGACTGGGTTAGGAGCGGGTAGTGGATACCCAGTCGACTACAGCCCAGTTGCAATGCGGTATTGGGCGCCGTTGCCAAGGCGTCAGGTGTGCGAATAAGCAAGCCGCGTGGGGTATGCATCAATAGCGGATGACGTTGCAAGCGAGCATGCAGCTCGACATCAAAGCTAGTAAGGACAATAGGTAAGCTGGCAAGTGGCGTGTCAATGAGGTTGTGTGCTAGCGCGTTAACCAACTGCGTATAATTGGTGCGCTCATGGGTCTTTATCTCAAGCTCGATATAGCGAAAATTGGTCAGTACATCATAAGCGCACGCTAAAGTCATGACTGGATATCCATACTGCCGATAGCGTTTAATCTCAGCGAGCGTTAACTGGTCGATATGCGATTGCTGACCACACATGCGTTCTAAGTTATCGTCATGGAACACAACCAATTGTCCATCAGCACTTAGCTGAACATCAAACTCAACCCCCGCTAAACCCCGTGCTCGTAAATGCTGTGCATGCTCAAAACCTGCCGAGGTGTTCTCGACTGCTTCACCGCGTGCACCGCGATGACCGAGCAAAAGCGTGTTGTTAAGATTTATCATAATGAGGAACTGTCGGCTATTTTTACGAGTAATGATATAGCGTCCAACCAACAGAATCTAACGAAATTTGCAAAATAGTTTTTGCTCAGGCGTTGCCGTAGAGAGTGGCAATATAAAAAATAAGTGTGTGTCTAATAGATACTGCAAAGAAGGTTTTTAATCATCTTTGCTACTGCTTAATTCTCATTAAAAATTCTGTACTGATGATATAAGTATGTATTTGTTATGTTTTTGCAACCAAACGCGGCTTTTGGGTACAATGTTGGACATTATTTGTACAGTAGGGAGTTACACTAATGACCATCCTATTCAAACACCGTATAATAATCTGATTTTCAAATCTATCGCGGCAAATGTTGCGATCTGAATGTCAAATACCGTCCATCGCAGGCGGTAAGCATTAGTAAATTGGGAGTAAATTGAGTATGAGCGTAGCAAAAAGCAAGTGGATCAAATGGCAGCACGTTGCGGGTATTAGTCTGATATGTGGTTTGGCCGTGACAGGTTGTGATCGCTCAGATAAGGACGATAGCGCTGAAACGACAGCAGCAACGGCAGATCAACCAGTGACTGACGATAACGTAATCGCTCCTGCCGTCAGTTGTGATGATCCGCTGGTACAAGATCGCTTGAAATCCACGCTGAAAAACACGCTCAATCAGCAAGCCCAAACGTTGGCTGCCAATTATGCCAATGAGGCAGAAATCAGTCTAAACGGTGGTGTTGTCACTGACAAAATCAATGGCATTATTATCGATGTGCAAAATGCTGCGATCTTACAAGAAGCCAATAACAATGGTATGACGACTTGTCAGGCAAGCGTTAGTATGACTTTGCCAAGCGAAGACTTATATCAAGCAAGTCAAGTACAAGCGGCTGGTAACCAACCAAGCTTGCAGTCTCGATTAGCGCAAAACAATATTCGTATCAATAATAATATGCTCGTTGACGACGCTTTTACGTATGTCGTCGGCACTCAAGGTGGTCAAGTTCGTACCCGTATTGCTGGACAACCGGCACTATTGACTGTTGTGGCAGATGTGATGGCAGGCTCGGTGTTTAAGTCAGCGGTTGATGAGCAGCGCGCTCAACAGGCTGAAAGTCGCCGTGACGCTGCACAGAACAATAACAACGATCAATCAGCGCCAACCCGTCAGCCAAGAATAGTGACGCCAACCGCCCCTGTTCGTCCAGTAGAGCCTGCTACGCCGCCGACCATTAATAATCCAAGCAGTAGCCAAAGCAACAGTCAGAGTAGCGCTACAGAAAACAACCAAGCCGCCGCGGCAAGTGCTGACGCCAAAAAGCCAGCAACACAAACAACGCCAAAGTTAGTGCCTAATGATGACAGCATTGATATGGTCATCGTCGAAGATGATAGCGCTACATATTAAGTCGTCAAGACGAAGCAGTTGCTAATAGCATCTCAAAAAAGCCCGCAACTTTTACGCTGCGGGCTTTTCTATATGAGCTATTGGCTTATCGATAGAGTGGCATATAGCCTCATATCGCTGTGCTGTGCTGTGCTGTGCTGTGTTGTGTTGTGTTGTGAGTGATTATTTATCATTAGTGAAATTTTGCAAGACCTGACTGTCCCACAGCACTTCAGAGACTTGGGCAGGATCGGTGCAAAAACGCGCCGCGACGAATAACCAATCAGATAAGCGATTTATAAAGCTAATCGCAGTACCGCGAATGGCTGGTGGACGTTGTTGCTGTAAGAGTACCGCTTGGCGCTCAGCACGGCGACAAACAGTACGCGCTATATGCAGCTGACTGACCAATAGTGAGCCTGTCGGTAGAATAAAGTCTTTTAACGGTGGTAAGGTCGTGTTCATCGCGTCAATTTGTTGCTCCAACCATTCGATATGAGTGGCATTGACACCTTCATATTCTGGCATGGCCAACTCGCCACCGATATTAAATAATAAATGCTGAATAATGACTAAGGCTTGAGCAAAGTCTAATTCCTTTTGCTGTTGTAAGCGTTCAGGCAACTGCTGTTGATTTGCGTTTTCATTATTATGGGCAGCTTGTGCCAAGTGCGCGCGTACCAGACCGATGTGTGAGTTGAGCTCATCGATATCACCCATCACGCTAAATAGGTTGTCGGCTTTACTCACGCGGCTGCCATCTGCCATACCGGTACTACCATCATCTCCGGTGCGTGTATATATTTTGCTCAAGCGATTGGCCATTTCTACATCCTTAGCGGTTTTTATCATTGAATAGGGTTAGTTGTGCGCTCATTGTAGTATTTTCCGGCTGATTTCGCTAAGATAATGGGTTAAGTTTTATAAAGTGATTATTTTTTATAAAGCGGTAACTTTTAAATTTATCATCTCATTAGTCGCGGTTGGTGGCTAATAGTACGGTACTCATATTTTATCGTCATCTCAATTTATCTATCTTGTTCTAATTAAAAGGCTTTTATACCATGACCACACCTCTTGCCGATGCGATGTCTCAGCTTGCCATTTATGATTCACTGACTGGCGGTAAACGTCAGTTTGTACCACTCAAAGCCGGGCAAGTAGGTATGTATGTATGTGGCATGACTGTTTATGATTATTGTCATATTGGTCATGCACGCATGATGATTGGCTTTGATATGGCAGTACGCTGGCTGACGCAATTGGGCTATGACGTCAATTATGTGCGTAATATCACCGATATCGATGACAAAATTATCACGCGCGCTGCCGAAAATGGCGAAGAGATTGGTGTATTGACTGAGCGTTTTATTAAAGCGATGCACGAAGACTTCTCTGCACTTGGCTGCTTGACGCCTGATGCCGAGCCGCGGGCAACTGACCACATCGACGAGATGCAGCAAATGATTGAGACGTTGGTTACTGGTGACTACGCGTATGCTGGCGACAATGGCGATGTTTATTATGCCGTGGATAGTTTTGCTGACTATGGCAAATTGTCCAAGCGCAATCTTGATGATATGCAGGCAGGCTCGCGCGTCGATGTCGAGAACGATAAGCGCAATCCGTTTGATTTTGTATTATGGAAAGCAGCAAAACCTGATGAGCCACAATGGGCGTCACCATGGGGTCAAGGGCGTCCAGGCTGGCATATTGAATGTTCGGCGATGTCGACCAAGTGCTTGGGCAATACTTTTGACATTCATGGCGGTGGTCATGACTTACAGTTCCCGCATCATGAAAACGAGATTGCGCAGTCTGAAGCAGCGACTGGCTGTGAGTATGCACGTAATTGGATGCATGTTGGTTTTATCAATGTCGATGGCGAAAAAATGTCTAAGTCATTAGATAACTTTTCCACCATTCGTGATGTCATTGCGCACTTCCATCCTGAAACGTTGCGCTTTTTCTTATTATCCAGCCATTACCGCAGTCAGGTAAATTTCTCTGATAGTGCCTTGGAAGAAGCGCATAATAGCCTAAGCAGATTATACAATACCTTAAAGCTGGCTGAACAGCAAAAAGGTGAAGCATTGGTAATCAATGAGGCGTTAATAAACGACGCTTACAGTAGCACGGCTGGCCAAGACTTCATTAAAGCCATGAATGATGACTTTAATAGCTCGACGGCAATTAGCGTGTTGTTTGGGCTGGCCCGTGATATCAATAAAGCCATCAAAGCTGAAGACGTGGCGAGTGTTTGGCAATGGGCGCAGCAGCTCAAAGCCTTGGCACAGGTATTAAATGTACTACAGCAACCAGTGTCACAGTTCTTACAAGCAGTCGTCGGTGATCAAGCAGATGACGGGTTAACTGATGCGGTTATTGATGGTCTAATCATTGAGCGAGCAGAGGCTAAAGCCAATAAAGATTTTGCGCGTGCCGATGAGGTGCGTGAGCAATTAAAAGCGGCAGGCATTGAGCTTGAAGATAGCCGTGCTGGTACGACTTGGCGCCGTGCCTAATGCTGTGCTTAATAGTGCTTTGCTCAACATAGATGGTATCAACCATAAACTACGTCAACTTACCTCACTTTTATCCTCATTTTTAAAATGAGGACACGCCCTAATAAATTAAGTCAGCATTGCGCTGGCTTTTTTTTGTAGACTGCATTAGGTTAGAAACACACTGAGGCCAAGATTTCTCTTATGCAAAATTTCCTTCATTCTCTAGACACTACGCACGTTAACAACGTCAATGATAAACCTAACACTATTTACGATGTTGGTGGCAGTGCTGTGCGCCATCATAGTAGACTGACACTTTTACTCAGCATGCTGGTTATGGTATGCAGTGTGTTTTATCTTCCTGCGACAGCGGCTACCAACAACGATACGGCAGTCGAAAATCAAAGCGATGCACTAAATACTGTGCTTGCGAAGCCAGAAAACTTGGCGAATTACACGGCACAGAAAATTGAACAGTTTAAAAAAGAAGGCATTAGTGTCTCGGAAATTGCAGATGAGGTCGTCAATCCTTTAGATAAGGATGCAGTACAACAAGCAGGTGTACTGCAAGGAGATGCGGGTCTCACTGGTGATTATAACGAAAGCTATTATTCCTTAAACAAACTAAATGCAGGATTGCCACCGCTCGCTGAACCGCCAAATTTATCCACGCCGCTTGCCACCTTAGAATTTTTTCAGTCAGCCGTCATGAAGCAGCAGTATGATTTGGCCGCTTACGCGCTCAATATGAATTTGATTGATGGTAAGTTGCAGCGTAGTCGGGCGATAGATCTGGCTAAACAACTTGATTTTCTGTTGATTGAAAAAAAGCTCTATGTTTTTGATGAATTGCCAGATCGTCCTGACGGTTTGATTGAGCCACCGCTTGGTAGCACGAACAGTATTCAAGGCATTCCTAGACGCTCTATCCAGCTTGGTTATATCGATTATCGTGAGCGCCGTGTACCCATACATCTAGAGCGTGTGCGCGTTGATGATAGTGCGCCTTTTTGGATATTTTCTGCCCAAACGGTTGGTAATATCGATAACCTCTATGAGCAATATCATCCTGCAAAGTTTGAGCGTTATTTACCAGCGTGGACAAAATTACAGTTGTTTAGTATCGCCATCTGGGAGTTTTTAGCATTACTTGTTTTCTTCTCTTTTACCATGGGAGTGGGCTGGTTACTCAGTAAAGGTGCTGGCAAGCTTCTCAATTGGTATGTCAAAGATAAAGCCGGCAATCGGCTGAGTACGCTCCACCATAATAGCGTGGAAGATTTGGTCAATAAGCTGACAGTACCGCTAACCTTTACCATCAGCTTCTCATCGGTATTTACTTTGGTGTCGGGTGGCTTTCCTTACTTGGATGCAGTCGCTTCCTCTATACGTCCGATTATTTGGATTGGATTGGTCTTTAGCGCCATGTGGCTCGGTATACGTGTTATCAACTTTTTTGCCAACCGCTATCAAGATATGCAGATTGAAAACCTAGGAGAGGAGCAGTTTGACAAAGTGCGCCGTCGTCGAACTTATGTATCGATATTTCGCCGCGTCTTCGTATTTGTCATGGTGTTGGGCAGTATTTGGATAGGTCTGAGTGAGTTTGCCAACATGGAAGGCTTTGGCAAAACCTTAGTGACTTCGGCTGGCATTGCTGGCGTGGTCATTGGTATCGCTGCTCAACCAATACTGGGTAACATCATTGCTGGAGTACAGGTAGCAGTGACCCAGCCCGTACGAATTGGCGACAGTGTGATAATGGATGGCAACTTTAGTACCGTTGAAGACCTGCGTTACACTTATGCGGTACTAAAAACATGGGATGAACGTCGATTAATCGTGCCGATGCGCGAATTGATCACCGAAATGGTAGAGAACTGGTCGCATACAGAAGTACATCAGACCTGTCCTGTGTTCTTATATATCGATTACGGCGCAGATATTGATGCCATTCGGCAGCAGTTTATTTCGGTGGTGAAAGACAACAAGCTTTGGGACAACAAGACTGAGCCTGAAATATTTGTCGTTGAGGTGACTGAAAAGACTATTCAACTGCGTGGCGCTGTTTCAGCGGTAGGCCCTGTAGAAGCATGGACACTGGCCTGTGAGATACGTGAGCAGATGCTTGATTATTTGTACCGTGAACAAAAGCACTATTTACCAGCTGAGCACCTTGTATTGAGACAAAAGTAGTCAATGTCTATTAGGGTCTGTTGAACATTCAAATATTAGGACTGCTGATCGCTAAAATCGCACCAAACCTTTTATCAAATCAGGCGCAAACCGACGATAATGTCTAGACCTTAGCTAGGTTTATAACAACGTTTGGGTTGATTTTAGTATCAGTCCCAAGTATACAAGCAGGGGCAGGGCTATTTTTTGCCAATACATGGCGAAATTGTCTAACCTAGAATGACTAGGCGTCAAAAATTTCACTGCGTATTGTCTAAAAAATAGCCACTGCCAGTTCCACATCTTAATGTTCAACAGACCCTAGTTTGACGCTTAAAAAAATTGAATGCACAGCGTCACTATCGATAGACAGCTGTGAGTAAAACCCACTGACAAATATAACATGCGATTTGCTTGCTTATTTGTTATAATATGGCGTTATTTTTAAGGGATAACTGAGCGATTAAAGATAAGGCTGCGCAGTATTTGCGTTTTCTTACCACTGATAAATCAATAGCAGTTTTCTAGTGTCTTTATTTGATGACAAATAATGTTTGATTATAAATAACGACTGGTACATTGCTTATTATCTAAAGCTCTATGATTCAAAGCCTTTAACAAACAAGGGTTGAACGTCGTAAAGTCATAATGGTGATCTTGATTGATTGTCTTAATGCGAAAATCCCACCCATCAAAATAACCACCACTAGGGGTCTGTATGTTACGAATTGTCGATGAAGCCTTCACCTTTGATGACGTTTTATTGTTACCAGCCTACTCTGAAATCTTGCCAAAATCTGCCGATCTGTCCACGCGTTTGACCAAAAGTATCACACTGAATCTGCCGCTAATCTCGGCTGCTATGGATACCGTCACTGAATCTGAAATGGCTATCACCATGGCACAGCTGGGTGGTTTGGGTATCTTGCATAAGAGCATGGATATCGATAAGCAGGCCACACAAGTACGCCGCGTCAAAAAATTTGAAGCAGGAACGGTAGTCGATCCTATCACTGTGCATCCTGAAATGACGATTGGTGAATTATTAAGATTGACCCAAAGCAACAATATCTCAGGTGTGCCTGTAGTAGAGAAGGGCACGGATAAAGTCGTCGGCATCGTCACACATCGTGACTGGCGTTTTGAGACCAATCTGTCATTACCAGTTAGCCATATCATGACGCCAAAAGAGCAGCTAGTCACCGTGCAAGAAGGTGAAAGCAATGAAAACATCAAAAAATTGCTGCATGAGCACCGTATCGAAAAAGTAATCGTGATTGATGAAGAATTTCGTCTGCGCGGTCTGATTACGGTCAATGACTTTGCCAAAGCTGAAAACAACCCAAATGCTTGTAAAGATGAGCAAGGCCGCTTACGTGTCGGCGCTGCTGTCGGTACGGGTGCAGATACGCAAGCGCGCGTTGAAGCATTGATTGCAGCTGATGTCGATATTATCGTGGTCGATACGGCACATGGTCATTCAAAGGGCGTGATCGAAAAAGTCTCTTGGATCAAGAAAAACTTCCCTCATGTACAAGTTATCGGTGGCAACATTGCTACCGGTGATGCAGCTCTAGCGTTACGTGATGCGGGCGCTGATGCGGTAAAAGTTGGTATCGGTCCTGGCTCTATCTGTACCACACGTATCATCGCGGGTATTGGTGTACCACAAATCTCAGCCATTGATAATGTGGCCAGCGCCCTGAAAGACAGTATCCCATTGATTGCTGATGGTGGTATTCGCTTCTCAGGTGACATGGCAAAAGCCATCGCAGCTGGTGCTTCTTGTATCATGGTCGGCTCATTAATGGCTGGTACTGAAGAAGCCCCAGGCGAAGTTGAGCTGTTCCAAGGTCGTTATTATAAAGCGTATCGCGGTATGGGTAGCTTAGGTGCGATGTCAGGTCAGAATGGCTCATCAGATCGCTATTTCCAAGATGCCAAAGATGGCGTAGAAAAACTGGTTCCAGAGGGCATCGAAGGTCGTGTTCCTTATAAAGGACCAGTGGCAGGTATCGTGAATCAATTGGTAGGCGGTTTACGTTCATCAATGGGCTATACTGGCTGTGCGACTATCGAAGATATGCGTACCAAACCACAGTTCATCAAGGTGACGTCTGCGGGCATGAAAGAGTCGCATGTGCATGATGTGCAAATCATCAAAGAAGCACCGAACTATCGAGTGGATTAATTAAAACACTGTAGTCCTAAGAACGTCGATAGTCACTAACAGACAGTATGACAGTGACATCAGGATACAAACAGTCAACAATGCCTCGTCATTGTTGGCTGTTTTTTTTGTAAAATACACCAATAGATTATAATAACTATTGCCTTGCCTGCGCGTACGTCTGGCGTTTCATTTTTAGACTTGAGGAACATTTGTAATGAGCTACTTTGGCACTGATGGTATTCGCGGAAAATTTGGTGAGTTACCGATCACCCCTGATTTTATTCTAAAGTTAGGTTATGTGACTGGACTGGTGCTCATAGAAAATAATGACAATCCTAGCCGTAAGCCGAGCGTGGTCATTGGTAAAGATACTCGTCTCTCAGGCTATGTGATCGAAGGGGCGCTACAGGCCGGTTTTAACGCAGCAGGGGTCGATGTAAACATGCTTGGCCCATTACCAACGCCAGCTATCGCTCACTTAACTCGCAGCTTTCATGCAGATGCAGGCGTTGTTATCTCAGCATCTCATAATCCATACTATGATAACGGCATTAAGTTTTTTTCAGCTGACGGGAAAAAACTCACCGATGAGATGCAAACGGCGATTAATGACAAATTAAAAGCCATTATGAGCGACTCTAGTGGCAGCGATGTGCTCATGCCTATTCTTGATCCAGCACAATTGGGTAAAAATAACCGAATTAATGATGCTAAAGGTCGCTATATTGAATTCTGTAAAGGCAGCTTCCCTTATCAGTACGACCTAGCTCACTTAACAATCGTTGTCGATTGTGCCAATGGCGCAGGCTATAGCGTTGCTCCAAGAGTCATGCGTGAGCTTGGTGCCAACGTGATTGCTATTAATAATACGCCAGATGGTATCAATATCAATGCTGACTGCGGCTCGACCCATCCAGAGAGCTTGCAAAAAGCCGTACTTGAGCATGAAGCGGATGTCGGTATTGCCTTAGATGGTGACGGTGATCGTATCGTGATGGTCGATGAGATGGGTAAACTGGTCGATGGCGATGGCATTTTATACGTGCTTGCCACCCAAGGCAAAACGCCTGCGGTAGGAGTGGTTGGTACGCTCATGACTAACATGGGTCTAGAGTTGGCATTGAAGGAGGCAGGTATTGCCTTTACTCGTGCAAAAGTAGGCGATCGTTATGTCATGCAAGAGCTTGCCGCTCACGACTGGATACTAGGTGGTGAACCATCTGGGCATATATTATGCTTAGACAAGAGCCGTACGGGCGATGCGATCATTGCAAGCTTACAAGTATTGGCCGTTATGCAAGCGCAAAATAAAGCCCTAAGTGACCTTACAGAAGGCTTTGAAGTATTGCCGCAGAAGCTGGTCAATGTACGCTTATCTACCATGCAAGATCCTTTTGAGCATAAAGAGTTAGTCACCGCTTTTGATAAAGCACGTGCTACTCTAGAGGGTCGTGGTCGTCTTTTGATTCGTCAATCGGGCACTGAGCCGATGATTCGAGTGATGGTCGAGTCAGATGATGAGATAGAGTGTGATGTGATGGCCAATGATTTGGCTGAGCAGATTAAGGCAGTATTGGGCTAGGGCGTGTCTTCAATTCACTCGATAGTCATCTAAATGGGCTAAAAATGGCTAAATCTTGCCAAACATCGTCAAATAGCTGGTTAATATCCCGATATTATCTGCACTATTTTTCTTGTTTGACGGCAATTTATCTCATTTTTATCACCATTTTTGAAATGAAGATACGCCTTAATAGTCTCGATAAATGGGTCATTAAAAAGGGCTTAATAATATAACGCAATCAAGGAATAGTTATGAGTATGGACTTTACCGATCAACGTTTATCGTACGAAAAAGGCGCTCTTGACCAGCAGTCGATTCCTACATCACCATTTGAGCTATTAAAAAGTTGGATTAGCGATGCGACCGAGCAAAAAGTGCAAGAGCCTTATGCGATGAGTCTTGCTACTTGCGGGGCAGACAACAAGCCCAGCGTGCGTATTGTATTAATGCGTGAGATTACTGAGACTGGTGTGGTATTTTATACCAACTATGAAAGTGCTAAAGGTCAAGATATCGCTGAGAACCCCAATGCAGAAGTGCTGTTCTTTTGGCATGAGCTTGAGCGGCAAGTCCGTATCAGTGGTAGCATTGCAAAAATAGATGCCAATAAGTCAGCTACGTACTTCCAAAAGCGTCCACACGACAGCCAAGTAGGCGCATGGGTCAGCCAACCACAAAGCGGTGAAGTTGCTAACCGAGAAGTTATGGAACAGACCTTTGGCCAGCTACAAGCTGATTATCCCGAAAACAGCCAAGTGCCAACACCAGCGTTTTGGGGTGGCTATGAGATTACGATTCAACAAATTGAATTTTGGCAAGGTCGTGCCAATCGCATGCATGACCGTATTGTGTACACCCAAGATAGCAACGAGGACAATGCAGGTTGGACAACTAAGCGCTTATTACCTTAGACGTTAAATTAATAGGTGTAAGGCTGATAGATGTCAGCTTGTTTTAACGCTAAACAAAAAACCCTTTAAATCCCTTTATATTGGTATTTAAAGGGTTTTTTTATGCAGAGGCGTACTTAATATGCCTCAGTTTTTTGCTTTAATCTATAGTCAAGATACCCCAAAAACGCGACGATACTGATGATATCAATTTTTTGTAGCCTCTGTCTGCACAGGCACAGCAAGCAAGAAAAATTTATATCATCAGTGCGTGATGTATCGATATTATTTTTCACTGACTATAGTTTTTCGCTTTAATCTAGCTTTTTACTTTGATATTAGTATCTACATCGACAGAGACCGACATACCAGGACGTAATTGAGCAAGCTCAGCCTGATTTTGGTCTAAGTCAATGCGCACGGGGATACGCTGGGCTATTTTAATATAGTTGCCAGTCGCAGGGTTGGCTGCCCCTGCACTAAATTCACTACCAGTCGCTGGTGAGATATTGCTGACATGACCACTGAATTTGGCACCACCAAGCGCGTCAACATGGATGGTTGCAGGTTCACCAACTGCCATATTAGCGACTTGCGTTTCCTTAAAATTCGCGATAATCCAAACGCCTTTAGGAACGATATACATCAGCTGGGTGCCAGCACTAACGTATTGACCTTCTTTGACACTGACCTGACTCAACTGTCCCGCTTCAGGCGCGGTGATGATGGTATTGTCTACATTAATTTGTGCTTGCTTGAGACCTGCTTCAGCATTTTTTATGTTCGCGTCCAAAGAGGAGCGGCTGCCACTGGTTTTTTTGCGGTTTTCGCGAGCTGCTTGTAAGTTAGCTTCAGCTTGCTGGACGCCTGCCTGTGCTTGCGCAAGTTGTGCTTTTGTATGAGCAACTTCTGCCTTTGATACTGCGCCGATAGCATCCAAACCTTGATATCGATTGACATCTTCACGAGCACTTTCAACACTCACTTTGGCACTATATAAATCGGCTTCACGTGCTTCAATTTGTGCTTGGCTTGATTGAGTATCTTGAGTGTTACTAGAGCGGTTAGTAACGGCCACTTCTATATTGGCCTGCGCTTGCTCAAGCTGTTGACGGAAGCTACGATCATCAATTTTTACTAGTAAGTCACCCGCTTTTACGTTGGCAAAATCCTGTACGGCTACTTCGGTGACGTAGCCGGATACTTGCGGGCTAATAATGGTGGTTTGTCCTTTTACAAAGGCATTGTTGGTTTGCTGCACAGTAGGCGTGAAGGGTGGCAGCTTCCATGCATATAAAATCAATGCCACACCAATGACAATCATTACAACCAATAATCCTAAATTCAGATAGGATTTTTTCTTTGGCGACCAGCCAGTAGCCGCTGCGATAGGTTCTTTTGGTGGCATAGGCGTCTCATCACGTGAGCCTTTTTGTATGTCAGTAGCTGGATTTGTCTCAGAGGTATCCGTTTGCTCTATTGTAGGATTTTCGGCCTGATTGGTATCGGTATTTGACGCAATACGTGCGTCTGTTATGGGAGCATCAGTTGACGTCTGAGGTGTTTGATTCAGTTCACTGGGTTTCTTTTGGCTCATGACGCGCTCCTAAATGTTTAATTAGCAAATACTTAAACGGTGTGGCGATAAATCAACAAAGTGAAAAATCACTCATGCAATAAAAGGCATTATTTTGGTTCACGCATTTTTGCAATAACAGCAAGCTCTTTGGCCAGAGGATTGCGTTTGTGATAACGATAGTAAAAATAATTGAGTAATAACATAGCAGTAGCCACAGTTGATAGAATGGCCATGATAAAAAACAAATCACCATAAGCGGAGACCGTTGCTTGGCGCTGAATCCCTTGCAAAACTTGGCTTATTGCAACTACATTCGCTTGCGCTGCGTCCGTCGTTTGGTTTGACAATACACTACGAGTACCAGCAATTTGAGCACTGAACGTAGGATCACCCAAATTCAGTGAGCTGACCATATCGGCATAATGCACTTGCGTACGAATGGTTGTAAATGCCTGAATTGCCGCTGCACCTGCCAAGCCGCCCACCGTTTGTGAAATACCAAAAATAACGGAAAAACTAATAATATAAGCAGGACCACTGGCAATCGCACGCAAAAATCCTTCAAAAACCAGAGGCCCCATAAAATACACCGCGGCAAATGCAATCAAAAATTGGCTGAGATAAAACATATAGGGTGCAGAATTAATAGACACACCCACATCCATCCAAGAGCCTAATGCAATCAATGCCACTGCAAAAATAACGGGTCGACGTAAATCCATCGGATTGGTGCTAAAAATACTAATCACCAAAGCCAACACACTGGCAGCCAATATGACCGCATAAAAAGTAATGAGCTGATCATTACCATAGCCTAAGTTGGCAAGTAATCCTGCCGCACCGACATTTTGCTCAGATAGCAAAATTCGCATGACAGCGCCCGTAATCATAAAAGCGATAATATTGCGGCTACGCATCCAGCGAACTTGCAGCATTGGGTTTTTGCGATGCGTTTCAATCCATAAGGCGATGCTGATTCCAATAATGGCAATCATCAGTGGATAGACAAGCCAAGGTGTCGTCCACCACAGAATCCTACCTTGCACCAAAATGACCGCTAATGCAGCCAGACCACTGGCAAAAAACCCAAAGCTGAGAAAATCGAGTTTCTCAAATACTTTTTCTGTATTACCTGGTGGTAGCTCTAAGATGTTAATCAGCCCAAAGCAAATCAGTGCCAAACCAAATTGGAATAAAAACAAGTTTTCGAGCTGACCATCGATGGTGAGGTAGGGCGAGATGATGCGGGATAATGGAATACCGAACTGTACCAAGCCAAAGCCCAATATTAGGCCACTAGTACGTTTGACAGTTGGCATACCTTGCAAGCAATAAAATAAGCCCAATATGGTCATGCCACTGGCCACCATACCGCTAAGTCCCCTTGCGACAATCTCTAGGTAATAGGGCTCGATGCCAATGTTAGGCGTATCTAATAAGTGACTACTGATCAGCCACTGTAGACTCGTGGCGGCTAACAGAAAAAATAGGGTGATTTTACTAAACAGTGACATGCCAAATTGTTGGCGAATTTTGTACAGTAGAACGGTAATACAGGCATTGGTCATATTGTAGCTGACAGATATCCAACCACCTTCCGCAGGCGTTAATCCCAATTGGCCTTGAATTTGAGTAAGATTTGCGACAAGTAGACCATTTTGGAAGCTGGCTGTGAGACCAACGAAAATTCCAATCAGTAAATAAAATACTTTACGGCGTACAGGATGGTCAGGGTTGGCTGGAGAGCCCACCATCATTGGTTGTTCGTGGGGCTTAAACTGGTATTCAGTACTCATGGTCGTATGATGATTTGTGTGAGTGAATAGAGTAAGGACATGGTACAGCTCCCCTATGATTGGCGGCGCTAGCTGAGCGTGTCAGTAACTGATCTTAGTACAGTTATTAATGGAATAAAACCACAAAAATAGCCCAAGATAGACTTGGGCTATTTTATCATATTTTTTATTGAGCATTTATTATGAAGCGTGTTTACGCTTGCTTTGACTCGTCATGCTCAGCTTCAAGATTCATCGCACGTTGATAGCTATCAAGACTGGCCAGCTTTTCAGCATATTGTTTAATATGTGGATAAGCGTCTAGTTTTTGACGTTGAGCAAGAATAATCAAGTCAAACGACAGCATAAAATCAGCACCGCTCAATTTATCACCCACAATAAACGACTTACCCTCAACTGAGGTGTCCAGATATTTGAACAGTCGGGTTTTTTCTATCTCTATATAACCGTTCAAAAACTCATTGTCATTGATACCTGCTTTTTTGGTAAACAATTCAAGCATCAATGGCAACATCAGCGAGCTTTCAGCAAAGTCAATCCACTGTAGATAATGCCCGTAATCGGTGCTATCAGGAGCAGGGCGTAGACGATCTGGCGCAAAGCGTTCGATCAAGAGCTCAGTAATGGCCCCTGACTCCGAGTATATTTCACCATCCATTTCAATGACCGGTGATTTACCAAGAGGATGCACAGCTTTTAAGCTATCAGGTGCCAGATGCGTTTTAGCATCGCGCTGATGACTGACGATCTCATAAGGGACGCCAAGCTCTTCTAAAAGCCATAAAGTACGTAGCGACCGTGATTGGTTGAGATGGTGTAAACGAATCATAATAGTAGCCTTTTTACTTTGTTAATTAGATCAACCGTTAAGCTTTGCCATTAGACGCTTAGCTGCTTCTTCTGACGATGCTGGGTTTTGACCTGTGATTAACAAGCCATCTTCTACCACAAACGATTCCCAATCAGCCGCTTTTTCGTAATTACCGCCATTGGCTTTAAGCGCATCTTCTACTAAGAAAGGCACTACATCTGTAAGGCCAACTGCGTCTTCTTCTGAATTGGTAAAACCAGTAACGGTTTTGCCTTTCACTAGGTACTCACCATCAACTTTGACGTTTTTAAGCGCGGCAGGAGAGTGACAAACAAAAGCAACAGGCTTATCTTGTTTTACAAAGGTCTCGATCAGATTGATAGAGTTTTCATCAACTGCCAAATCCCACAATGGGCCGTGACCACCAGGGTAAAAGACTGAATCAAAGTCTTCAGCTTTCATATCAGCCAGTTTTTTGGTGTTGGCTAAATGCTCTTGAGCGTCTTTATCATCTTTAAAACGGGTGGTATCTTTTGTTTGCGCATCTGGTGTGTCGCTACTAGGATCTAGCGGTGGCTGACCACCAGCAGGAGAGGCGATCGTGACATTGGCGCCAGCATCAAGAAAAGCATAGTAAGGTGCGGCAAATTCTTCTAGCCAAAAACCTGTTTTCTTACCAGTATCGCCCAATTTATCGTGTGAAGTTAGTACCATTAAAATATTCATGATTGTCCTTATTTATTATTAACGTTGTTTTTAAATGATTTATTGTTAGCAGCCATCTTTAACCAATCGTACTTAGTCAATAATAGCGATGACTGCCAACAGTATTCATGGTTAAGATGTCATTTTCAGTGGTTGTCTTAACAAATTATGTTGTTAACTCGTTATCCAATCGATTTATTCGACATCAGATACTTTTACGACGGTCTTACCAAAGTTATCACCATTGAGCATGTCAACGAAGGCATTTGGTGCATTATCTAAGCCATCAGCAATATATTCTTTGGTTTTGACATCACCTGATTCTACCCATTTGCTCATGGTTTCTAAAAATTCTGGGAAGTGATCGCCATACTCTTCAAAGATGATGAAGCCTTTGACGGTTAAACGGTTGGCCAATACTTGACCCATTAGCATACCCAAGCGGTCTTTGCCGTCAGGTAAGTCAGTGGCGTTATATTGTGATACTAGACCACATACTGGGATACGGGCATGCGCGTTCAATAGTGGTAATACTGCATCGAACACTTTACCGCCAACATTTTCGTAATAGATGTCGATACCATCTGGACATGCTGCTTTTAGTTGCTCAGCGAAATCATCGGCTTTGTGATCGATACAGACATCAAAGCCAAGCTCGTTGATCGCAAAATCACATTTTTCTTTGCCGCCTGCGACACCGACAGTGCGCAGACCATATTTATTACCCACTTGACCGACAGTTGCACCGACAGGACCAGTAGCCGCTGCGACAACCAAAGTTTCGCCTTTTTGTGGTTTGCCGATATCGGTCAAACCCATATAACCAGTAAAGCCTGGCATACCTAACACGCCTAAGCCGTAAGAAGGGTTTGACATATTTTTGTCTAGTTTAAGCACACCTTCGCCATCGCTGACGCTGTAATCCTGCCAGCCTGAGTTTGAGACCACTAAATCGCCTTTAGAGAAACCATCGACATTGGATTCAACGACTTGAGCGACTGTGCCGCCCATCATGACATCACCAACTTCTAAGGGATCAGCGTAGCTTTTGGCATCGCTCATACGTCCGCGCATATACGGGTCTAATGATAGATAGACCGTACGCAGTAGCATCTCATTGTTATTGGGTGTTGGGATGTCGCTAGTAGCCATGTCAAAATTTTCAGCTTTTGGCTCACCAGTAGGACGACTGGCCAGTTTGATTTGACGATTTTTTTGTTGGTTTTGTTGTTTTTCAAAGCTCATAGTAAAGCTCCTTTTTTATTTATTGAGTGTTGATTGTCAGTTAATGACTAATACTTAGAAAGTTAACTGTTTAATCATTGGGTATTGCATAGCCATTTTTTAATAGTTATTGGCTAATTACTGATTGAAAACTAATGACTGATTAAGAGGGCAGTAACTACTCACTGTTGAATAGTTACTTTTATTTTCACGATACTGTTATTTTCATGGTAATTTTATTTTGACGGTACTTTTATTTTCACGACAATATCATTTCGGATAGTGTCATTTAAAGGAGGACAATCACAAACAAATACTATTTAACCTAACATCGCATTTGTCTGCTGTATTCATTGTTTACGAAGCCTTGCTAGTAACCGCACGGTCCAAGATGCGACGTGATACATCAAGATCGTTTTTGCCGTGCTCACCCAGCTTGACCATGTTATGAGCTTCAAGTTGTTTGATAATAGGATCAATGGCAGCATTGTCTAAATCAACATCTTCTAAGCTTACTGGCAAGCCAAGCTCGCGGAAGAAGTTTTCAGTGTTGACAATCGCTGTCTCAATGATGGTGTCATCATCTTGGTCAGTATCGATGAGGTTCCATACGTTGCGTGCATACTGAAGCAATTTCTCTTTTTTGCTTTCTTTTAGCTCGCGCATCACTGATGGTAAAACGATGGTCAATGTACGTGCATGATCGATAGCGTGCAATGAAGTCAGTTCATGACCAACCATATGCGTCGTCCAATCCTGTGGCACACCAGTACCAATCAGACCATTCAGTGCCATGGTCGCTGTCCACATAATGTTTTTACGCGTTTCCATGTTTTCTGGGTCTTTTTTGACTGCTGGACCTTCTTCAATCAGAATTTTCAGCAAGCTCTCAGCAAAGGCATCTTGCACTTTTGCATTGACTGGATACGTTAAGTATTGCTCCATCACATGGACGAAGGCATCGGCAACGCCGTTCATTACTTGACGCTCAGGCAAAGTCAATGTCTTAGTAGGATCTAAGATTGAGAACTTAGGAAAGGCAAGTGGGTTACCAAACGGTAGTTTTGCTTGGCGTTCGCTATAGTTAACAACGCCGCCAGAGTTCATCTCTGAACCAGTCGCTGGGATAGTCAAGACTGCACCTAGGTCAACGGCAGAGTCGATATTTCTGCAATAGCTTGTCAAGGCATCCCATGCTTGATCGCGTGAGACAGTACCGTCTTCTTCTGTTAATGAAGCCACAAGTGCCACGAACTTACTACCATCAATGACCGAACCGCCACCGACTGCTAATAAGAAATCAATATTGTGCTCGTTAACCATGTCAGCAGCTTTTAATAGTGTGACAAATTCTGGATTTGGCTCAATACCACCAAACTCAAAGACAGTACGGTTTCCGCTCGCAGACAAAGCATCTTTTACTTCGTCTAATGTACCAGTGCGCTGTGCTGAACCGCCACCGTAAGTAATAAGAACACGGGCATCAGTAGGAACTAGATCTGATAATTGCTCAATTTGACCTTCACCAAAAACGATACGTACTGGGTTGTAATATTGAAAGTTATTCATAATTTTCCTAAAAGTTGTAGAGTGTATGTCTGAAATTAAAAGCTAAAATTCGTGATGCTTGTTTTAAACATCTGCAGGCATTGTACATTAATTAGACCGGTCGTCTAGTATTTTCTGTAAATAATTACAAAAGTATCGTAAACCAAATGATATGAATCCAATGAACTGTTATTTACTATTAAGGTGCTTTTCACTTAAGGCGCTTTACATTGAAAACACCTAGTGATTGAGACCAGCGACTGAGAATAGATAACGACCGTTAGCGCCCCATTTGTGAAGTCGTCATTTGCCAAACTTCCGCAAGCGGCGTATTGGTTTGACTGGTCTTAGCGATTAAGCTGGCTCCGAGCCATGCAAAATACCAGCGCTTAGCCATACTCTCGGCAGCGATATTGTCAGGCTGTGGTACAGAACCATCGACCCAGCCCGCTTTTATTTGTGTGGCTAGCCAAGTGACGGTCTGCTGATAGCCAGCATTTAACGCCTCACGCATCGTCTCTGACATGTCTGCCACCTCGGCGCTGAGCTTGACGACCAAGCATTTCTCGTGGTCACAGCCATTCTGTTGGGTGTCGTACCAATTCTGAAAATAGTTATACAGTTTTTGCTGCGCACTCACATCTTGCCCGCCGATCGCTTCTAAACGATTCTTATAATTGACAAAATAGTGACTGATAATCGACTCGCCAAAGGCTTCCTTTGAGGCAAAGTAATGATAAAACGAGCCTTTGGGTACCCCTGCAGTATCCAATATTTGCTTGATACCAACAGCGGTAAAGCCTTTTTTGGCTATTAATTGGTAGCCAGTCGCAAGTAAATGAGCTTTGGTATCGGGTGTAGTAGTGTCTGTTATGTTAGACATAGGTAGGATGTTCTCCTTTAGTAGCAGTATTTATATAAGATAGTCAGCGTTCATTTGAACGTCATGTTGATAGCGTATTGTAATAGGATATATTTATAGGTGTTACGTTTTATCAACAATATTTACTGACAAAATAGTCTTGTTTTATTGATAGCTATGGTAGCATTAGACCAGTCGTCTAGCAAGGTAGGTTTTGTTGTTATCCGTTATCACAGCGTCTCTATTTTAAATGATGGCTTTTAATTAATGGTTTAACCATAACTTCAGACTTACTACTTATAAGATATGCTTTTAATTGAGATATCTCCGACTTAATAATTTTATTCAAATAATCGAAAATAAACATTCAGCACAACAAACCAAAAATAAGGCTAATTATGTCAACCAATAATACAACTACCAGTGCATATACTGACTTCCATTTGCAGTTCATCGCTGGTGAATGGCAAACAGGTAAGGACGATAGCAGCAATACTAATACCAATCCCTATAATGGCGATACGCTCGTAGAAATTCAGCAAGCGACCAAGGATCAGCTTAATGAAGCATACGATGCTGCGAGCCAAACTCAAGAAGCATGGGCTAAGCAAACGCCTGCAACGCGAGCCGCAGTGTTATATAAAGTGGTCAACATACTAGATCAGCGCCAAGAAGAAATCGTTGATTGGCTAATCAAAGAGTCGGGCAGCACCCGTATCAAAGCGATGGTCGAATTCAGTGCGACGCGTGCGATTACGCTTGAAGCAGCGACATTCCCTAATCGTGTCCATGGTGAGATTCGCCCATCGAATACTCCTGGTAAAGAGAACTTTATTTATCGTGAGCCTATCGGTGTGGTAGCAGTTATTAGCCCATGGAACTTTCCGCTACATTTGACTCAGCGCTCTATCGCACCAGCCCTAGCGCTTGGTAACGCAGTGGTACTTAAGCCTGCTAGCGATACGCCAGTGACAGGTGGTTTGCTATTGGCCAAAGTATTTGAAGAAGCAGGTCTGCCAAAAGGTCTATTAAACGTGGTGGTCGGCTCAGGTAGCGAGATAGGCGATGCCATCGTTGAACACAAAGCGCCAAGCCTAGTGTCGTTTACAGGTTCGACCTCAGTGGGCAAACGTATCGGTGAGCTAGCAAATGGTGGTGAATACATCAAACAAGTGGCACTAGAGCTTGGCGGTAACAGCCCATTTGTGGTATTAAAAGATGCTGATATCGAGCAAGCAGTAAAAGCGGCTGCCTTTGGTAAGTTTTTGCATCAAGGTCAAATCTGTATCGCGATTAACAGAGTGATTGTTGAAGACGAGATATATGATGACTTCGTAGCGCGTTTCTTAGCGCATGTCAAAACATTGAACGTCGGTGATCCTAATAAGCAAGACACTGCTGTTGGTCCGATTATCAATGCCAAGCAAGTTAAATCACTCAAAGAAAAAATTGCTAAAGCGCAGGAAGAAGGCGCAAAAATGATACTAAGTGGCGAGATTGAAGGCCAAGTAGTACCACCGCATATCTTTACTGAAGTGACTCGCGAAATGGATCTATCACGTAATGAAGTGTTTGGACCACTGGTCGGTATCATCCGTGCTAAAGATGAAGACGATGCACTATCAATCGCCAATGATTCTATGTATGGTTTGTCTAGTGCCGTGTTCACTGCTGATATGCAAAAAGGTCTGCGTTTCGCTCGCGGTATCAGAGCTGGCATGACTCACATCAATGACATCTCAGTCAATGATGAGAGCAATACGCCATTCGGTGGTGAGAAAAACTCAGGTATTGGCCGCTTTAATGGCGAGTGGGTACTTGAAGAGTTCACCAGAACACATTGGATCTCAATGCAAAATGAGCCACGTGAATATCCGTTCTAATTGTCTTAAATTAGCTATTAAATCTAGCTGATAGCTAATAAAAAAGACCGCTTTGATAGCGGTCTTTTTTTGTGTGATATTTGGCAACTTACTGAGAATGATGTATCTGAAGTTAGTCAATAACTCATCTGGCATGAAAGCCCAGTAATCCTTCAATCTCTTCAATAGTCATACGTCTCACCAGTGCTTGTTCTTCTACCGACAAGCGATTGGTATGTTCTTTTATCATCGTATGAATACTCCGCGATATCTCAGAGGTAGTCGCGTAATACATTTGAGGCTGCTCTTTTGTCAGTCTCATCAAAAATCGATTAATAAGTTTACGCTTTTCATCTGATTTATTTTCTTCAGTCGTAGTATTATTTTGAGTCATGATGTTCTCCTAGAGGTAAGCCATTTAAGCAGTCAGACACATGAGAGTCAATGCTTATAAGTGGTTTCTGGGGCTGAGCGCATTGCCTTACAAGTATTAGGTTAGCATCAAAGTTGAATGCTAAGTATGTTTTACACTGTATACGATATTTCAAGGTTAAAGACTAAAATAAGCGTTAAACAGCCAGAAGGATAGGGTATGTCAAATCAGGCAGCGAACAACTCAGAGAACAACAATGTCACATTGGTACTATTTCATAATGACTTGAGAGTGGCGGACAATGCCACTTTATTGAAAGCATCTAAGATATCCATTAATGGAAAGCTGCTATTGGTTTACGCGTCATCGTTGACAGATATATTAGATGATAAAGACCATTACGATGCCTATCGTTACGACAGTATTGGCCAAGCCCGCCAGCAGTTTTTGCATGAGAGCTTGGCTGATTTAAATGCGTCACTGATACAGCGTGGTAATAGATTGCTGTATTTACAGAAAGGCGATGAAGCATTGAACGTCTTTACTCAGTTGAGTAATCTAATAGCGCAGCAACAAGTGACAGATATCTGCATCAGTCAAACGGCAGATTATAATCAAAACAAAGTATATGACCTTTTACAGGCGAAATATCCAGAGATACAGTGGCACATTCAAACAACAGCGACTTTGTTTGACGAGTTACCTCTAGAGCACTTACCCAAAAGCTTTACACAGTTTCGTAAACAAATCGAAGCCGATTATGATTTGCTGCATGCAAAGAAAGATATAGCTACTTATCCAACGCCAGAATCGCTCTCGCCAATGCCTAAGGCCATGCTAAACAGAAGCGAATACTTTTTTGCAGCACAGGTATTTGATAAGCAAGTACAGCAACAATCTAATTTTAAAGGTGGTGAGTCAAGCGGCTTGAAGCATTTAGATGCTTATTTTGACTCCGATGCACCTAGCACTTATAAAACCACCCGAAACGCGTTAGATGACTGGACACATTCTACGAAGTTCTCCGCATGGCTGGCAAACGGCTCACTATCTGTAAACACAATATTGAATCGTCTACGTCGCTATGAGCGCGATATTATCGCAAATGACTCTACCTACTGGATTTGGTTTGAGCTGCTATGGCGTGAGTATTTCTATTGGTATGCTGTCACCCATCAGGAAAAGTTATTTTGGTTTAAAGGTATCGGTCAGCACGCGCCTTTAACTCAATTGGACAAAAATCTGTTAGCGCAATGGAAAAACGGTACAACATCGTATCCTATCGTCAACGCTTGCATGAACCAATTGCGCACGACAGGCTATATGTCGAATCGCGGGCGACAACTGGTTGCTAGCTGCTTTATCCATGAGCTAGGGCTTGATTGGCGTTACGGGGCAGCTTACTTTGAGCAACATTTGGTTGATCATGATGTTGGCAGTAATTGGGGCAATTGGCAATATCTGGCAGGCGTGGGCGCTGACCCAAGAGGATGCAGACAATTTAATCTCGACAAGCAAACCCAGCAATATGATCCAAACGGTGAATTTATTCGTCAGTGGCAAGGCAACACTCAAAAGAGTGATTAATGTATGTTGAAAACTTCCACTCAACAGGTGACAACTATTATTAGACTAATCATAAGATAGGTTTAAACGATGAAAAAGCCCAGTCCTTATCTAACTTTTGCAGGTACGATTCCATTTATAGCCTGTGCATTTTTATTGATGGTAGAGGTTGTTACCGTGCCTATACTTGGCTCAGTAGCCAATATATTAAGTGCTTATGGTCTAGTAATTGCATCGTTTATGGCAGGCGCGCATTGGGGTAATCATTTGAACTTGGCTGATGACCATAAGTGGGCTGTTAAACTTCCTATCTACAGCAATGCCATTGCGCTTGGCCTTTGGCTTGGTTTTTTGAGCTTATCAACCAGTAGTTTTATTTGGCTATTAGTGATTGGTTTTATAAGCCTGCTAGTTATCGATTATAGTCTGCATCGAGCTCAGATTATCAGTCATGCTTACTTTAAAATTAGGCAGTATGTCACGGCGATAGTGGTCATGTCGTTAGTCGTTGCAGCATTACAGTTGTAAGTGGTATTAACTAAGTCATGGCCAAATAATAGTCAGTTGGCTTTCTCTATTTTTATATAGTCAAATCCATATAAATCCGCTACATCGTCATCCTAGCTAAGCATACTAATGTATAACTTGCGCTCGGTTTCCTTGTATCGAAATTATTTGAATTCAACTATACTTGAGATTTTGCTTCTAGAGATTTCCGTAGGCGCTGCACTTTAATGGATAGAATATTTCAATAATCAGACTAAATAACTATAACATTCATTTAAAATGAATGTTATAGTTAAAGCCATCTATATTCTCTAAGAAGATGGCTATGCAATCTATCAAGTTACCTAGCAAACCACCAAGCTCTCCGCATCCTATCCTTAATTTGAGCTTTCGCATATTTTTCAGCGCTGCTGCGCTATTTGCTGTGGCAACGATGCTGCTATGGGCTTTTGTGTTTACTGGTCACACGGATATCGATGCACAGGTATTGAATCCGTTGTATTGGCATGGTCACGAGATGATTTATGGTTATGCACTCGCAGTGATTGCTGGGTTTTTGCTAACAGCGGTGAAGACTTGGACAGGGGTGATGATGCCGCATGGTTATAAGCTACTGGCAATCTTTACTTGTTGGTTGCTAGCGCGTTTAGCATGGTTGGCTTTTGGGATTGGCGTCACCATTGCAGGAAGTAGTGCATGGCTATTATATGCAGCGGCACTATTTGATATGTTATTCATCGGAGCGATGGCCTTTGTCATATGTCGTGCAGTGCTACAAGTCAAGCAATACAAACAAATGGGGATTTTGGCAAAGCTGGCGCTATTAACATTGGGCAATGGGCTGTACTACTGGGGCATTATTAGTGCTGATATGGCCATTACCAAGATAGGCATTTATCTTGGGTTCTATTTGATCATCGGGTTAGTGCTGACGATTGGTCGACGGGTAGTTCCTTTCTTTATTGAGCGCGGATTAAGTGGGGGTGGTACAGACAATGTAACGCTACGAAATAGTAAAATTCAAGATATTGCCAGCTTGGCTTTTTTCTTCGCTTTTTTTATGGCTGATTTGTTTTATCCTAATAAGTACTTGCTGACGATCACGGCACTTGGCGTAGCCATGGTCAATATCATTCGTTTGCTAGGATGGTATAATCACGGTATTTGGCAAAAGCCATTGTTGTGGTCATTGTATATTGCGTTTTTAGGAATGTGTCTGAGTTTCTTATTGTATGCATTACAGCCTTGGCTCGGTTATCCGCACAGCATTGCTATGCATGGACTGGCAATTGCTGGTGTTGGTATGATGACCGTGGCGATGATGACTAGAGTATCGCTTGGACACACGGGTCGCAGTATTCATCAGCCACCAAAAACGGTAAACGTTATGTACGGTTTGATGGTCTTAGTATTTATCAGCCGAGTGTTATTACCGCTGGTTGATATGAGTCATTATCTAGCATGGATTATGGTGGCTCAAAGCGCGTGGATTGCTTGCTTTGTATTATTTTGCATCAGTTATTTGCCGATGCTGACACGACCGAGACCAGACGGCTTATTTGGGTAACGTGCTTTAGCTCATCAATGTTGAAACCGTAAAATTTTAATACTCTCAAATCAGACAGGAGCGTGAATCAATGCGATTAACCAATTATAGTGACTACGCACTGCGCTCATTAATTTATTTAGCAGTGAAGCCAGATCAGCACTCACTGTCTAATATCAGTGACATAGCAGACAGCTATCATATTTCTAAGAGCCACTTAACTAAGATTATTCATCAGCTGGGTCAGCTTGGGTACATTGATAGCGTTCGTGGCAAAAATGGTGGTATTCGGTTGGCTTACGCCCCAAAAGATATCAACTTAGGCGTACTGATTAAACAAATCGAACCAGATTTTGCGTTGGTAGAATGTTTTGCCGCGCAGTTGCCCAATACCGAGACAAAACCTCATTCAACAGGCTTACCCATCACCTTGATAGCGGAATCAGCGCCGCCGCCTACTTTGGGCTGTGTAATTAGTCCAGTCTGCCAATTAAAAGGGGTGTTTTTTGAAGCGCTCACTGCTTTTATCACCGTACTTGAACGCTATACGTTGGCAGATATCATCAATAATGAGGACGAGCTGGCGACCTTGTTATCTAGATAAGGTTGTAGCTACCTCAAAACATAAAAAAGGGCTACCAAAATGAACTGACCCCCGAAACTTGGACGGTTTAATTAAAGATAGGACTGAGCTCTGTATTGTACAGGGCTCAGTCCTTT